>JBEKCN010000001.1:0-31500 GCA_050014855.1 Streptosporangiaceae bacterium
GACGGTCCGCCGCCCGGGCTGGGCGGCCCAGCCGGAGAAGCCGGAACCGTCGTAGGCCAGGTCCAGCCGCAGCCGGACGAGCGCAGCGTCGGTGTTCACCTGGCTGATCTCCCCTCGGCGGCCCGCAGACGCAGCGACGGGCTGCCCCAATGCAGGGACAGCCCGGGCTGGATTTCTCCGATGCGATCGGTCAGGCGGACTCTTCGCCATCCGCCGACGCGGGCTCCGCGGACTCCTCGTCCGCGGACTCCTCGTCCATGGGGGTCGCGTCGGCCGCCGTCCCGTCCTCAGCCTGAACAGACCCGGCCTCATCGGCCGTGTCGGCACTGGCGGCAGCCGACTCGGTACCGTCGTCGGCGACCGCGGTGTCCCCGGCCGTCTCCGTGGCTTCGGTGGCGGGAGCGGCCGCTGGCGCCTCGTCCCGCGACCGGCGGATCCGCCGGCGCGGCCGGGACGTCACCTCGTCCCGGACCAGCTCGATCACGGCCATCGGGGCGTTGTCGCCCTTGCGCGGCCCGATCTTGGTGATCCGGGTGTAACCGCCCGCACGCTCGGCGAAACCCGGCCCGATCTCGGTGAAGAGCGAGTGCACGACGCCCTTGTTGTTCACGACCGAGAGCACACGCCGCCGCGCGTGCAGGTCGCCCCGCTTCGCGAACGTGATCAGGCGCTCGGCGACAGGACGCAGCCGGCGCGCCTTGGCCTCGGTCGTGGTGATCCGCCCATGCTCGAAGAGCGCGGTGGCCAGGTTCGACAGAATATGCCGCTGGTGGGCCGAGCTGCCGCCCAGCCGCGGCCCCTTGGTGGGCGTGGGCATTCGTTTCCTCTTTCGGTGTCAGTTGCTGGCTAGACGTGCGTCAGTACTGCTCGGTCTCGACGTAGCTGTCGTCCTCGTCGGGCGCGTAGTTGTCCACCGCGCTGCTCGGGTCGAACCCGGGCGGGGAATCCTTGAGGGCCAGCCCCATGTCGATCAGCTTCTGCTTGACCTCCTCGATGGACTTCGCACCGAAGTTGCGGATGTCCAGAAGGTCCTGCTCACTGCGCGACACGAGCTCGCCGACGGTGTGGATGCCCTCACGCTTGAGGCAGTTGTACGACCGGACCGTGAGGTTCAGGTCCTCGATCGGCAGGGCCAGGTCCGCGGCCAGGGCCGCGTCCGTGGGCGACGGGCCCACGTCGATGCCCTCTGCGTCGACGTTGAGCTCGCGCGCCAGCCCGAACAGCTCGACAAGGGTCTTACCGGCGCTGGCGACCGCATCCCGCGGCCGGATCGAGGATTTGGTCTCCACATCCAGGATCAGCCGGTCGAAGTCGGTCCGCTGCTCGACACGGGTCGCCTCGACCTTGTAGCTCACCCGGGTCACCGGGGAGTAGATCGAGTCGATCGGCACCCGGCCGATCTCCTGGCCGGGCTGCTTGTTCTGGGTGGCCGAGACGTAGCCGCGGCCGCGCTCGACGGTGAGCTCCATCTCGAGCTTGCCCTTGCCGTTCAGCGTGGCGATGTGCAGCTCGGGGTTGTAGACCTCAACGCCCGCGGGCGGCGTGATGTCCGCCGCGGTGACCTGGCCCGGCCCCTGCTTGCGCAGGTACATCACCACGGGCTCGTCGTGCTCGGAGGAGACGACCAGGCCCTTGAGGTTGAGGATGATGTCGGTGACGTCTTCCTTCACGCCCGGCACGGTGGAGAACTCATGCAGGACTCCCTCGATGCGGATGCTGGTAACGGCCGCTCCGGGGATCGACGACAGCAGCGTGCGGCGGAGCGAGTTGCCGATCGTGTAACCGAATCCCGGCTCCAGCGGCTCGATGACGAACCTGGACCGGGCGTCACCTATCTGCTCTTCCGTCAGGGTGGGACGCTGAGCGATAAGCATGTGGTGCCTTCCTTCCCGTGACGCCCGCTATTTGACGTCACGATTCCGTCCCGCGACGCCCGCTATTTGACGTCGCGATGGTGCCGGCGACCGCGTGGCCGCCGGCTCCCCCCGGCGCGGGGCCAGGGGGAAGCTAGCTGCTTACTTCGAGTAAAGCTCAACGATGAGCTGTTCCTGAACCTGCGTGTCAATCTGCGCCCGGACCGGCAGCGCGTGTACCAGGATGCGCATCTGGTCCGGGACGACCTCGAGCCACGCGGGAACCTGACGCTCGCCGGCCTCGGCCTGCGCCACGACGAACGGGGTCATGTCGCGCGACTTCTGCCGGACCTCGATGATGTCGTTCTCGGCCACCCGGTAGGAGGGGATGTCCACCTTCTTGCCATTGACCGTGATGTGGCCGTGCGTGGTGAGCTGGCGGGCCATGTCCCGGCTCTTGGCAAAGCCGGCCCGGTACACCACGTTGTCCAGGCGGCTCTCCAGGATCTGGAGCAGGTTGTCGCCGGTCCGGCCGTGCCGGCGGGTGGCCTCTTCGTAGTAGTTGTGGAACTGCCGCTCCAGCACGCCATACATCCGGCGGGCCTTCTGCTTCTCGCGGATCTGGAGAAGGTACTCGCTCTCCTTGGGGCGGTTCCTGCCGTGCTCACCCGGCGGGTAAGGCCGGATCTCGATCGGGCACTTCGGCGAGTCGCACTTGGCGCCCTTCAGGAACAGCTTCATCTTCTCGCGGCGGCAGCGCTTGCAGTCCGCGCCTGTGTCTCGAGCCATCTGCTCTGTAACTCTCCCTCAGACCCGGCGCCGCTTCGGCGGCCGGCAGCCATTGTGCGGAACCGGGGTGACGTCCTGGATCGACCCGACCTCCAGGCCGGTCGCCTGCAGCGACCGGATGGCGGTCTCCCGGCCCGAGCCAGGGCCCTTGACGAAGACGTCGACCTTGCGCATGCCGTGCTCCATCGCGCGGCGCGCGGCGGCCTCGGCGGCCATCTGCGCGGCGAACGGCGTCGACTTGCGCGAACCCTTGAACCCGACCTGCCCGGAAGACGCCCATGAGATGACGGCTCCGGCCGGGTCGGTAATTGAGACGATGGTGTTGTTGAATGTGCTCCTGATGTGCGCGTGCCCATGAGCAACGTTCTTCCGCTCCTTGCGGCGCACCTTTTTGGCGCCCGCATTGCGGCTCCTCGGCGGCATCTGCTTTTAACTCCTGAGGTGATCGGTCCGTTTCGGGGGGTCCGGGGGATCGTCCCCCGGGCTAACACTGCGGGTGACCGGGAAGGTGGCCTGAGGACACCGAGCAGGGTCAGCCGCCCCGGACTACTACTTCTTGCCGGCCTTCTTCTTGCCGGCCACGGTCTTCTTCTTGCCCTTGCGGGTGCGCGCGTTGGTCTGCGTCCGCTGACCGTGCACGGGCAGCCCCCGGCGGTGCCGGATCCCCTGGTAGCAGCCAATCTCGATCTTGCGCCGGATGTCGGCCTGGACCTCACGGCGCAGGTCACCCTCGATCCGGTAGGTCGCATCGATCCAGTCCCGGAGGCGGATCAGGTCGTCTTCGCCGAGCTCATGGACCCGGGCGTCGGGGCTGACCCCAGTCGCCTGCAGCGTCTCCAGGGCCCGGGTACGGCCGATGCCGTAGATGTAGGTGAGCGCGACCTCCATCCGCTTCTCGCGGGGGAGGTCAACGCCGGCAAGGCGTGCCACGTCGGGCAGTTCTCCTTCGGTAGGTGGGAGGTCCTTCGCGCCGCTCCCTGGCCCTGCCCGAGCCAGCCCCGGCCTCCCCCGGGGGTTGTCCCGTGACCATGGTGGCGGTCACGGGACTGCGGTACGCGTTTTCAGTTATTCGGCTATACGGCCAGGCTTACCGGCTGCCAACCCGGGCCTTCCCCCGGGCCAGCACCGCTAACCCTGGCGCTGCTTGTGCCGCGGATCCGAGCAGATGACCATCACCCGGCCGTTGCGCCGGATGATGCGGCACTTGCTGCAGATCTTCTTGACACTCGGCTTGACCTTCACGGCCTGCGTCTCCTCATGGGACCGCCCGTGTGGACGGCCCGCTCACGGTGCTCTTCGCTGCTCGTCTTACTTGTACCGGTACACGATGCGCCCGCGGCTCAGGTCATAGGGACTGAGCTCAACCACGACCCGGTCGTCAGGCAGGATGCGGATGTAGTGCATCCGCATCTTCCCGCTGATGTGAGCGAGAACCTGGTGCCCGTTGTCTAGCTCCACCTTGAAGAAGGCGTTTGGCAGGGACTCGACAACCGTGCCTTCAATCTCGATGGCGCCGTCTTTCTTGGGCATGTCCTCCGCGTTTCACTATCCGGCTCGGCCGCGCGCACAGCGCACGGCGTCGCACTGCTACATATCCTGAGTGGGTTGCCTGACGAGGTACGGCGCGTACGTCCTGCACTCCGCCGGACTCACAGGGCCCGCCGATACGGGATCCGTATCGACAGGATCGGTACGGCCGAGCAGGCGTTGCTTCGCGGTAGAGCTACGCGAGAAGAACAGCCCACAGGCCGTGTGCGAGTTTACGCGATCCGCGTCACCAATGCGAACCCAACGGCCCGCCCGGAACCACGGCTCCGCCCTGAATCACACCACGGGCCCGGCAGCAGTCATGCGGCCGGCTCAGGACGCCCGTCCTGGACCGTATAAGCGATGCGGGCCCGGTTTTATGCCCGTGGCGGGGAGTAGGCCCTGGGCCGGGGGCCGGTGCAGCGAGGCATCCGGCAGCGTGTAGCGCTTCAGGTCAATGTGCGGCAGGTCGGCCAGCAGCTCATCGAGCTCACCGAGGGTCCGGGCCCGCAGCGCCGCGTCGATCCGCTCACTGAACTCCTCCGCCGTCAGCCGCCCGGCCGCGTGGTGCTCCTGCAGGAGCGCCACGACCCGGTCCCGGTCCGCGTCGGAAGCGCGCATCCGTGCGTCCGGCATCGGCGTCCTCCTCACCTGTCGCCCGGGACCGCCCGGGTGATCCCGCCGGCCGCTGGCCGGCGGTGGCCCGGAGCCTAACGCCGGGGCCTCTCTTCTGAGAGTGCCTCTTCGGGTGCCCGGACGGCAACTGACGGCTGGCCGATGGCGGTGAATCCGGCCGTCCCGCCGTCCTCCGCGGTCAGCACCCAGGGACCCTCCGGGGTGATCGCGACCGTGTGCTCATAGTGCGCGGCGTAGCTGCCATCCGCACTGACGACCGTCCACTCGTCTTCGAGCGTCTCGGTCTCGGCGCGGCCGAGCACGACCATCGGCTCCACCGCGATGGCCATCCCCTCCCGCAGCCGCGGGCCGCGGCCCGGGCGGCCGTAGTTGGGCACCGGCGGTTCCATGTGCATGGCGCTGCCGATGCCGTGCCCCACGTACTCCTCGATGATCCCGTACGATCCGGCGGCCTGGATGGTCGCCTCGACCGCGTGGGAGACGTCGGTCAGCCGGCCGCCCACCTGCGCCTGGGCCAGGCCCTGCCACAGCGAGGTCTCGCAGACCTCCAACAGCCGGGCCAGCTCCGGGGCGATCTCCCCGACACCGACGGTCAGGGCCGCGTCGCCGTGCCAGCCGTCGACGATGGCGCCGCAGTCGATGGAGATGATGTTCCCCTCGTGCAGCACCGTGTCCGGGCGGGGGATGCCGTGCACGATGACCTGGTTGACCGACGTGCAGACCGACGCCGGGTATCCGTGGTAGCCCAGGAAGGAGGGCGTCGCCCCCGCCCCCCGGATCTCACGCTCGGCCAGCTCGTCCAGGTCGGCGGTGCTGATGCCGGGCCTGACCGCCTCGCGGAGGACGGCCAGGGTGCGGGCCACCACCAGTCCGGCCTGCCGCATCGACCGGATCTGCTCCGGGGTCTTGATCTCGATGCCGGACCTGGGCCTCATCCGCGCCGCTCCCATTTCGTCCTGGGCCTCCTTATCAACGGGCTCGGGGTGGCCTCGTCAGCGAGCGAACGGCCGCAGCGCGGCCAGCGCCCGTTCGGTGATCTCCTCGACCGGCCCGGTCGCATCGATCCCGATCAGGATGCCCTCGTCGGCGTAGTAGGCGACCAGCGGCGCGGTCTGCTTGGTGTAGACCTCGAGGCGGTGCCGGACGGTCTCTTCACGGTCGTCGTCCCGCTGAAACAGCTCACCGCCGCAGGCGTCACAGATCCCGTCCTTGCTGGGCGGGTCGAACAGGATGTGCCACACCCGCTCGCACCGTCGGCACGTCCGGCGCCCGGACAGCCGACGGACCACTTCGTCCTCGTCCACGACCAGCTCGAGGACGACGGTGAGCCGGGTCTCCCAGTCGGTGAGCATCTTCTTCAGCGTTTCGGCCTGCGGCACGTTCCGCGGGAAGCCGTCCAGCAGGAAGCCCGCCTGGGCGTCGTCCTCGCCGAGCCGGTCATGGACCATGGCGATGGTGACCTCGTCGGGCACCAGGTCGCCGCGGTTCATGTACCCCTTGGCCTGCACACCCAGCGGCGTCCCGTTGGTGACGTTGTGCCGGAAGATATCACCTGTCGATATCTTCGGGATCGCCAGATGCGATGCGATGAATTGGGCCTGTGTCCCCTTGCCCGCTCCGGGGGGCCCGACGAGGACGATGCGCACTATCGGAGGAAACCCTCATAGTTGCGCTGCTGCAACTGGCTCTCGATCTGCTTCACCGTGTCCAGGCCGACACCGACCATGATCAGCAGGCTCGTGCCGCCGAAGGGTATCTCGTTACTCACGTTCATCAACGCGAACGCCACCATCGGGATCAGGCCGATCACCGCGAGGTACAGCGAACCGGGCGCGGTGAGGCGCGTGAGCACGTAGTTCAGGTACTCGGCGGTAGGCCGGCCGGGCCGGATACCGGGAATGAAGCCACCGTACTTCTTCATGTTGTCGGCGACTTCGGTCGGGTTGAAGGTGATCGAGACGTAGAAGTACGTGAAGCCGATGATGAGCAGGAAGAAGATGACCATGTAGAGGGCCGAGTCGGTCTGCGCGAAGTAGCGGTCGACCCAGGCCACCCAGCCTTGCGGGCTGTTCTGGTTCCCGAACAGCGACGCCGCCAGCTGGGGGATGTACAGCAGGGACGAGGCGAAGATGACCGGGATGACCCCGGCCTGGTTGACCTTCAGCGGGATGTAGGTGGATGTCCCGCCGTACATGCGGCGGCCGACCATCCGCTTGGCGTACTGCACCGGGATCCGCCGCTGCGCCTGCTCCATGAACACGATGAACGCGACGATCGCGATCAGCACGACCACGGTGATGCCGGTGACGAACGCCGACTTGGTGCGGTAGATCTCCAGCAGGCCGCCGGGGATGACCGCGATCACCTGCGTGAAGATGATGACCGACATGCCGTTGCCGACGCCGCGGTCGGTGATCAGCTCGCCCATCCACATGATGACGGCCGTGCCGGACACCATGGTGATCACCATCGTGGCGATGGTGAAGACCGACGAGTTCGGGATGAGGTTCTCGCTGCAGTTCGGGTACAGCCGGCCCGACCGGGCCAGCTCCACGTACCCGGTGGACTGCAGCACGCCCAGCCCGATGGTCAGGTACCGGGTGTACTGGGTGATCTTGGCCGTGCCCGCCTGGCCCTCGTTCTTCAGCGCCTCGAGCCGCGGGATGACCACGGTGAGCAGCTGCAGAATGATGCTGGCGGTGATGTATGGCATGATGCCGAGCGCGAACACCGACATACGCAGCAGCGCGTTACCGCTGAGCAGGTTGATGAGCTGGTAGACGCCCTGCGCCGCGCCGGTGCTCGACTCGACGCCGGCGCAGTAGGTGATCGCCTTCTCGGAGATGCCCGGGGTCGGTACGGCCGCCCCGAAGCGGAACAGCGCGATGATGCCGATGGTGAAGAGCAGCTTCTTGCGCAGGTCTGGCGTCCGGAAGGCCCGGAGGAACGCGGTCAGCATGCGCAGCCCTCGGTTCGATTGATCGGTGTCACCCAGCCGTGCGGCTTCCGTATCCTACCCGGCAGTTCCGGCATTGTCTTCTCCAGAAGGTCGGAGCGCCCGCCTGAGGCGGGCGCTCCGAAAACTACTAAGGGCCACGGATGGGACACGCTCAGAGCTCCGTGACGGACCCGCCGGCACCGGTGATCCGCTCCCGCGCCGACGCGGAGAACGCGTGCGCGCTCACCCGCAGGGCGACCGAGAGGTCGCCGTCGGCGAGCACCTTGACCCGCTCGCCCTTGCGGATGGCGCCCCTGGCCACGAGGTCGTCCGGGGTCACGTCGCCGCCCGAGGGGTACAGCTCCGCGAGCCGGCCCGTGTTCACCACCTGGTACGTCGTGCCGAACCCGGCGTTGGAGAAGCCCCTGAGCTTCGGCACGCGCCGGTACAGCGGCATCTGGCCGCCCTCGAAGCCCAGGCGCATCGTGTTGCGCGCCCTGGTGCCCTTGGTGCCGCGCCCCGCGGTCTTGCCCTTCGAGGCCTCACCGCGGCCGACCCGGGTCTTGGCGGTGCGCGCCCCGGGCGCCGGCCTGAGGTGGTGCAGCTTCAGGCCGCGGCCGGTAGCGCCTTCCCGGCCGGTCGCCGCCGTCTCACCGGCGCTCCCGGCCCCGGAGTCTCTGGCGGCCTTGGGAGCGTCCTCCTGCGCGGCGTCTTCCTGCGCGGCGTCTTCATTCTCTGGCTTGGCTGGTGGCATGTCAGTCCACCTCCTCCACGCTTACCAGGTGGCGAACGGCCTGGATCATGCCGCGGAACTCAGGCTTGTCCGGCTTGAGGACAACCTGCCCGATCCGCTTCAGGCCGAGCGAGCGCAGCGAATCACGCTGCGGCCGCGTACCACCGATCTCTGACTTGATCTGAGTGACCTTCAACTGTGCCATGCTGCTGCTCCCGCCTAGCTGGCCGCGGCCGCGCGGGCCCGGAGCATCGCCGCCGGAGCGACGTCCTCGATGGGCAGGCCGCGCTTGGCCGCGATCTCCTCCGGCCGGCTCAGGCCCTTCAGCGCCGCCACTGTCGCGTGCACGACGTTGATCGGGTTGGAGGAACCGAGCGAGCGGGAGAGCACATCATGGATGCCCGCGCACTCGAGCACGGCACGCACCGGGCCACCGGCGATGACACCGGTACCGGGGCTGGCGGGCTTCAGCAGCACGACACCGGCCGCGTCCTCGCCCTGCACCGTGTGCGGGATGGTGCCGGCGATACGCGGTACCCGGAAGAAGTGCTTCTTGGCCTCCTCGACACCCTTGGCGATCGCCGCGGGCACCTCCTTGGCCTTGCCGTACCCGACGCCGACCATGCCGTTGGCGTCACCCACCACGACGAGCGCGGTGAAGCTGAACCGGCGGCCACCCTTGACCACCTTGGCCACCCGGTTGATGGTGACCACGCGCTCGAGGTAGGCCGGCTGCTTGTCGGCCCCGCCTCCACGTCGGTCGTCACGGCGTTCCCGCCGCTCGCCGCCGCCGCCACCACGCCGCGGAGCTCCTGGCATTAGTTCATCCTCATCTCAGGTATTACGTTCATGCGGTGCCGAATTATTAGAAAGCTCACGTTATTCAAAGATCCCGCTGCATTCAAAGATCCCGCTGCGCTTTCTGCCGTAGACGCCTGCACTGGCCGCTCACCCGGGCCAAAAGGCCCGGGTTCGCTAGCCAGTTTTGAATAACGTTCGCGGGCCATCAGAAACCGAGCCCGCCTTCCCGGGCGGCATCGGCGAGCGCCGCCAGCCGGCCGTGGTAGGCGTAACCGCCACGGTCGAACACCACAGCCGTGATACCGGCCTCGGCGGCCCGCCGTGCCAGCAGCTCGCCGACCTGGCGGGCCTTGGCCGTCTTGTCGCCGTCGCCGCCGCGGATGTCCGCATCCAGTGAGGACGCGGACGCCAGCGTGCGGCCCGCGGTGTCGTCGACGATCTGCGCGAACATGTGCCGCGCGGAACGGTTCACGACGAGCCGGGGCCGCTGCGGGCTGCCGGTGACCTTCTTGCGCACCCGCAGGTGCCGCTTGGCCTGTGCCGCGGAGCGGGCACTCAGCCGCCGCCCGCTGCGCGCACGCGACCTGGTCTTCGTGCTAGCCATGGCTACTTCCCAGCCTTCCCGACCTTGCGGCGAATCTGCTCGCCCTGGTACCGCACGCCCTTGCCCTTGTACGGGTCGGGCTTGCGCAGCTTGTGAATCTTGGCCGCGATCTCGCCGACCTGCTGCTTGTCGATGCCCTCGACCACGAACCGGGTGGGCGCCTCGACCCGGAAGGTGATGCCCTCCGGGGGCGCCACGGTCACCGGGTGGCTATAGCCGAGCGCGAACTCCAGGTTCTGCCCGCGGGCCTGGACCCGGTAGCCGACCCCGACGATCTCCAGGGTCTTGCGGTAACCGTCGGTCACGCCGGTCACCATGTTGGCGATCAGGGTGCGCGACAGACCGTGCAGGGCCCGGACCCTACCTTCGTCGTTGGGCCGGGTGACCTTGACCTCGCCGTCCTCGCGGACAACCGTCAGCGGCTCCGGCACGCTGTAGCTCAGCGTTCCCTTCGGCCCATTGACGGTGACGTCCTGCCCCTCGATGGCGACATCGACGCCGCTGGGCACCGTGATGGGGAGCCGTCCGATCCTTGACATAGCCGCTCCCCTCTTACCAGACGTAGGCGAGGACTTCGCCGCCCACGCCGCGCTTGTTGGCCTGCTTGTCGGTCATCAGGCCGTTGGACGTCGAGATGATCGCGACACCTAGCCCGCCCAGGACCTTCGGCAGGTTGTCCTTCTTCGCGTACACCCGCAGCCCCGGCTTGGACACCCGCTTGATACCGGCGATCGAGCGCTCGCGCGAGTTGCCGTACTTGAGGTTGATCACGAGCTTCCTGCCCACCTCGGCGCTCTCCACCGACCAGCCGGCGATGTAGCCCTGCTGCTGGAGAATCTCGGCGATGTGGGACTTGATCTTGGAGTAGGGCATGGAAGCGGTGTCGTGGTACGCGGAGTTCGCATTACGCAGACGGGTCAGCATGTCTGCGATCGGGTCGGTCATCGTCATGGCCTGATGGCCCTCCTCACCGCGGTTTCCGTCCTCCGCTCCGGCTGCCTGCCCGGGCGGTACGGACCTACGGTGTGGTCGGTGGGCGCGCGGTGCGCACCCAGGGGTCGGTCTATTTCCTCATCGGTGTTTGCTCATGGGGGGCCGCCGAGGCACGGCGGCCGCCCGTGGACTACCAGCTGGACTTGGTGATGCCCGGCAGCTCTCCGGCGTGCGCCATCATGCGGAAGCAAATACGGCAGAGACCGAACTTGCGGTAAACGGCCCGCGGCCGCCCGCAACGGGTGCACCGCGTGTACGAACGCACCGCGAACTTGGGCTTCCGGTTGGCCTTGACCACCAGCGCCTTCTTCGCCACTATCAACCCTCCCTGAAGGGGAAACCGAGGCGCCGCAGCAGCGCGCGGCCCTCTTCATCGTTGGTTGCCGTCGTGACGAACGTGATGTCCATCCCGCGCTGCCGGTCCACCCGGTCGGGGTCGATCTCATGGAACATCAGCTGCTCGGTCAGGCCGAACGTGTAGTTGCCGCGGCCGTCGAACTGACGGGGCGACAGGCCGCGGAAGTCACGGATCCGCGGCAGCGCGATCGTCAGCAGCCGGTCGGCGAACTCCCACATCCGGGTGCCGCGCAGCGTCACGTGCGCGCCGATCGGCATGCCCTCGCGCAGCTTGAACTGGGCGATGGACTTCTTCGCCCGGGCCACAGCCGGCTTCTGCCCGGTGATGAGGGACAGGTCGCGGACCGCACCCTCGATCAGCTTGGCGTCCCGGGCCGCCTCGCCGACACCCATGTTGACCACGATCTTGGCCAGGCCGGGCGTCTGCATGACGTTGCCGTACTTGAACTCGTCCCGGAGCGCCGGCGCGATCTCGCTGTGGTAGCGCTCCTTGAGGCGCGGCACCGCCGGCTGGGGCGCAGCCGTGCTCGCCTCTTTCGTCGCTGCTGGCATCAGATGTCCTTACCGCTCGGCCGGGCAACCCGGACCTTCTTGCCGTCTTCATCAACGCGGTAGCCGACGCGGGCCGGCTTCTTCGTGTCCGGGTCGACGACCTGCACGTTGCTCACGTGGATCGGCGCTTCGGCGTGGACGATGCCGCCTTCCTTGTTCCCGCGCATGCCCTGGGTGACCTTGGTGTTCTTCTTCACCATGTTCACGCCCTGGACCAGCACCCGCTGGCGCTCGGGGTAGGCGGCGATGACCGTGCCCTCACGGCCGCGGTCCCGGCCCGCCACGACGATCACGTGATCGCCCTTCTTGATCTTCACTAGAGCACCTCCGGCGCGAGCGAGATGATCCGCATGAACCGCTTCTCACGCAGCTCGCGGCCGACCGGGCCGAAGATACGGGTACCGCGGGGGTCCCCGCCGTCCCTGATCAGGACCGCGGCGTTCTCATCGAAGCGGATATAGGAGCCGTCACCGCGGCGGCGCTCCTTGCGGGTACGCACGACGACCGCCTTGACGACATCACCCTTCTTCACACCGGCACCGGGAAGCGCGTCCTTCACGGTTGCCACGATGACGTCGCCGATGCCCGCGTATCGCCGGCCCGAACCGCCGAGCACACGGATGCACAGAATCTCCTTGGCACCCGTGTTGTCGGCGACCTTGAGCCGCGACTCCTGCTGGATCACGTCAACTCCTGCTTCCTCACGCCGGGCATCGTGGCCGGCGAGTTACCTACTTGGCCTTTTCGAGGATCTCGGCCACGCGCCACCGCTTGGTGGCCGACATCGGCCGGGTCTCCATCAGCAGCACACGGTCGCCGATGCCACAGGTGTTGGCCTCGTCGTGTGCCTGGTACTTCTTGGTACGGCGGATGACCTTGCCGTACTTGGGATGCTTCACGCGGTCCTCGACCTCGACCACGACGGTCTTGTCCATCCTGGCGCTGGTCACCAGGCCCTCCCGGGCCTTGCGGTAACCGCGGGCCGCGTCCCGGCTGGCAGCGGTCCCCGTGTTCTCACTCATTGGTGTCCGCCTCCTGCTCGGCGTCCTCATCGGAAAGCTCCACGATGATGCCGAGCTCGCGCTCCCGCATCACCGTGTAGATGCGGGCGATCTCCTTGCGGACGGCATGCAGCCGCCCGTGGTTCTCAAGCTGGCCGGTGGCACCCTGGAAGCGGAGGTTGAACAGCTCCTCCTTCGCCTCGGCCAGCTTGCTGCCCAGCTCGTCCTCGGTGGACGTCCGCAGCTCGTTGGCGGTCAGGCCCGTTGCCATCACGCCTCACCGCCCTCTCGGGTAACGACCTTGCACTTCATAGGGAGCTTGTGGATCGCCCGGCGAAGTGCCTCCCGAGCGACCGGCTCAGACACACCGGACAGCTCGAACATGACCCGGCCCGGCTTGACGTTGGCCACCCACCACTCGGGCGAGCCCTTGCCGGAGCCCATCCGGGTCTCGGCCGGCTTCTTGGTCAGCGGCCGGTCCGGGAAGATGTTGATCCAGACCTTCCCGCCACGGCGGATGTGCCGCGTCATGGCGATACGGGCCGCCTCGATCTGCCGGTTGGTCACGTACGAGTGCTCCAGGGCCTGGATACCGAACTCGCCGAAGGCCACGCTTGTGCCGCCCTTGGCCTGACCCCTGCGGGGCGGCCGGTGCTGCTTACGGTGCTTGACTCTGCGTGGAACGAGCATGACTAACCCTCCGCTCCGGTTGCGCCCGCCGGGCTCGCCGACGCGGTGGCCGGGGCCTCGGCCGGGGCCGCAGCGGGCCCGCCCGCGCCACCAGGGCCGCGGTCGGGACGGTCGACCCGCTCGCGGCGGTCCGGACGGTCCTGGCGGCCGCGACGCGGCGCGGGGCCACCCGGCCGGTCCCGGCGCGGGCCGCCGGCCCGCAGAGCGGCAGCCGCCGCCTCGCGGGCCGAGCGGGTCGCGAGCGCCTCGCCCTTGTAGATCCAGACCTTCACGCCGATCCGGCCGAACGTGGTACGCGCCTCGTAGAAGCCGTAGTCGATGTCCGCCCGCAGCGTGTGCAGCGGCACCCGCCCCTCCCGGTAGAACTCCGAGCGGGACATCTCCGCGCCGCCGAGGCGGCCGGAGCACTGCACCCGGATGCCCTTGGCGCCGCCCTTCATCGCGCTCTGCATCGCCTTGCGCATGGCCCGCCGGAAGGACACCCGGCTGGACAGCTGCTCGGCCACGCCCTGCGCGACAAGCTGGGCGTCGATCTCGGGGTTCTTGACCTCGAGGATGTTGAGCTGGATCTGCTTGCCGGTCAGCTTCTCCAGGTCGGTACGGATGCGGTCCGCCTCGGCGCCGCGGCGGCCGATCACGATGCCCGGGCGCGCCGTGTGGATGTCCACCCGGACGCGGTCCCTGGTCCGCTGGATCTCGACCTTGGAGATGCCGGCCCGCTCCATGCCGCGCTGCAGCATGCGGCGGATCGCCACATCTTCCTTGACGTATTCCTTGTACAGCTTGCTGGCGTACCAGGTGCTGTTGAAGTCGGTGGTGATGCCGAGCCGGAACCCGTGCGGGTTCACTTTCTGTCCCACTAGCGGGTCCCTCCTTCGGCCTCGTCAGAGACGATCACCGTTATATGACTGGTGCGCTTGTTGATCCGGTAGGCGCGGCCCTGGGCCCGCGGGCGAAACCGCTTGAGCGTCGGACCCTCGTCGACCCAGGCCCGGCTCACCACGAGCGCGCCGCGGTCGGACCGCCGGTCGCCGCCACCTGCGTTGGCGATCGCGCTCGCCAGTACCTTGCCGACCGGGCCGCTGGCGGACTGCGGCGCGAAGGCGAGCACCGCCTGGGCCTCCTCGGCGGGCATCCCGCGGATCAGGTCCACCACACGGCGGGCCTTCCGCGGCGTGACACGCGCGTAGCGCGCCTTTGCCCTCGCTTCCATCAGTATCTCCGTCTCTGCGTCAACTGGATCTAGCGCCGGCTGCGCCGATCGTCCTTCACGTGGCTGCGGAACGTCCGCGTGGGCGCGAACTCCCCGAGCTTGTGGCCGACCATCGACTCGGTGATGAACACCGGGATGTGCTTGCGGCCATCGTGGACGGCGATCGTGTGACCCAGCATGGCCGGGATGATCATCGAGCGCCGGGACCACGTCCGGATGACGTTCTTGCTGCCCTTCTCGTTCTGCGTGTCCACCTTCTTCAGCAGGTGGTCGTCGACGAAAGGGCCCTTCTTAAGGCTACGAGGCATCGGCCATTGCTCCTACCGCTTCTTCCTGCTCCGACGGCGGCTGATGAGCCGGTCGCTGGGCTTGTGGGCCCGCCGGGTACGCCCTTCGGGCTGGCCCCAGGGGCTGACTGGATGGCGGCCGCCGGAGCTCTTGCCCTCGCCGCCGCCGAGCGGGTGGTCAACCGGGTTCATCGCGACGCCGCGCACGGACGGGCGCTTGCCCTTCCACCGGTTGCGTCCCGCCTTGCCGAGCTTGATGTTGCCTTGCTCGGCGTTGCCGACCTCGCCGACCGTGGCCCGGCAGCTCACGTCCACCCGCCGGATCTCACCCGAGGGCATCCGGAGCTGGGCGTAAGCGCCCTCCTTGGCCAGGAGCTGGACGCCGGACCCGGCCGACCGGGCAATCTTGGCCCCGCCGCCCGGCCGGAGCTCGATGGCGTGCACCACCGTGCCGGTCGGGATGTTGCGCAGCGGCAGGCAGTTACCGGGCTTGATGTCGGCCGCGGGGCCGTTCTCCACCCGGTCCCCCTGGGACAGTCCCTGGGGGGCGATGATGTAGCGCTTCTCGCCGTCGGCGTAGTGCAGCAGCGCGATACGGGCGGTCCGGTTCGGGTCGTACTCGAGGTGCGCGACCTTGGCCGGGACACCGTCCTTGTCGTGCCGCCGGAAGTCGATCAGCCGGTAGGCGCGCTTGTGCCCACCGCCCTGGTGCCGCGTGGTGATCCGGCCGTGCACGTTGCGGCCGCCCTTGGAGTGCAGCGGACGCACCAGCGACTTCTCCGGCTCGTCCCTGGTGATCTCGGCGAAGTCGGAGCCGCTGGCACCGCGCCGGCCCGGCGTGGTCGGCTTGTACTTACGGATAGCCATGAGTGCTCAATCTCCTGTATCGTGCCTGCCGCTACCGGACCGGGCCGCCGAAGATGTCGATCCGCTCGCCCTCGGCGAGGGTGACGATCGCCCGCTTCGTGTCCGGCCGCTTGCCCCAGCCCACCCGGGTCCGGCGGCGCTTGCCCCGCCGGTTCACCGTGTTCACCCCGGTCACCTTGACGCCGAAGACCGACTCGACGGCCAGGCGGACCTCGGTCTTGTTGGCGTCCGGCGCCACGATGAACGTGTACTTCCCCTCATCGAGCAGGCCGTAGCTCTTCTCGGAGATCACTGGCCGCAAGAGGATGTCCCTGGGATTGTCGCTGCCCTTCACTGGGCTGCCTCCTCGCTACCCGTCGCGTTGCCCCGGCTGGTGAAGGCCTGCAGCGCCTCGGCGGTGAAGACCACGTGATCGGCAGCCAGCACGTCGTAGGTGTTGAGCTGGGTGTCGGCGAGCAGTCGCAGCCCCGGGACGTTCCGCAGGCTCTTCCAGGTCAGCTCGTCGCCACGGCGCGCGACGACCAGCACGCTGGCGCCGCGGGCGATGCCGGTGGCCGAGCTCAGCACGGCCAGCGCGTCCTTCGTCCGCGGCAGGTCGCCGTCGACGAAACCGCTCACGACCTGCACCCGGCCGTGCCGGGCCCGGTCGGACAGGGCGCCGCGTAGCGCGGCCGCCTTCATCTTCTTGGGGGTGCGCTGCGCGTAGGAGCGCGGCTGCGGGCCGTGCACCGTGCCACCGCCGGTGTACTGCGGGGCACGCAGCGAGCCCTGCCGGGCCCGGCCGGTGCCCTTCTGCCGGTAGGGCTTCTTGCCGCCGCCGCGGACCATGCCGCGCGTCTTGGTCGCGTGCGTGCCCTGCCGGGCCGCCGCGAGCTGCGCCACCACGACCTGGTGCATCAGCGGGATGTTGACCTTGGCGTCGAAGATCTCGTCGGGCAGCTCGGCGGTCTCGCTCGTGCTGCCGGACGGGCCGACGATGTTGACGGCGGTCATCAGGCCTCCTTCGCGGCGGGCGCCTTGGCGGCGCTGCGGACCAGGACGAGGCCACCGGCCGCACCCGGGACCGCGCCCTTGATCAGCAGCAGCCCGCGGTCGGTGTCGACCGAGTGCACGGTGAGGCTCTGCACGGTGGTCCGCACGGCGCCCATCCGGCCCGCCATGCGCAGGCCCTTGAAGACCCGGCCCGGCGTGGCACAGCCGCCGATGGAACCGGGCGAGCGGTGCTTGCGCTGGGTACCGTGCGAGGAGCTGAGGCCCTTGAAGCCGTGCCGCTTCATGACGCCGGCCGTGCCCTTGCCCTTGCTGGTGCCGGTGGCGTCGACAAGCTGACCGGCCTCGAAGACCTCGGCCGTGACCTCCTGGCCGACCTGGTACTCGGAGGCATCGTCCGTGCGCAGCTCGGCGAGGTACCGGCGCGGCGTCACGCCCGCCTCGGCGAAGATCCCCCCGAGCGGCTTGTTCACCTTGCGCGGGTCGATCTCGCCGTAGCCGAACTGGACGGCCGAGTAGCCATCACGGTCCGGCGTACGCACGGCGGTGACGACGCACGGGCCGGCCCTGACGACGGTGACGGGCGTAACCTGCCCGCTCTCGTCGAAGACCTGGGTCATGCCGAGCTTGGTGCCCAGGATGCCTTTTATCTGCTTGGCCATGTCGGTGCGTTCCTCAGAGCTTGATCTCGATGTCGACGCCGGCAGGCAGGTCGAGGCGCATAAGCGAGTCGACCGTCTTCGGCGTCGGATCGATGATGTCGATCAGCCGCTTGTGCGTCCGCATCTCGAAGTGCTCTCGCGAGTCCTTGTACTTGTGCGGTGAGCGGATGACGCAGTACACGTTCTTCTCGGTAGGCAGCGGCACAGGGCCCGCGACGCGCGCGCCGGTCCTGGTCACCGTGTCGACGATCTTGCGCGCCGAGCTGTCGATGACCTCGTGGTCATATGCCTTGAGCCGGATGCGGATCTTCTGTCCCGCCATTGGCTTAATTGTCCTTCGCTTCCGTGATGCCGATGCCGCTGTCCCCTGGCGTGGTAAGCGGCCGGGCCGGTTGGCCCGGCCGCTCAGTCACAGCCGTTTACTTGATGATCTTCGTGACCCGGCCGGCGCCGACGGTGCGGCCACCCTCCCGGATCGCGAACCGCAGGCCCTCTTCCATGGCGATGGGCTGGATCAGCTCAACGCGCATGTCGGTCCGGTCGCCCGGCATCACCATCTCCGTGCCCTCGGGCAGGAAGACGACGCCGGTCACGTCCGTGGTCCGGAAGTAGAACTGCGGGCGGTAGTTATTGAAGAACGGCGTGTGCCGTCCGCCCTCGTCCTTGGACAGGATGTAGACCTGGCCCTCGAACTCGGTGTGCGGGGTGTTGGTGCCCGGCTTGATGACGACCTGGCCGCGCTCCACGTCCTCGCGCTTGATGCCGCGGAGCAGCAGCCCCACGTTGTCACCGGCCTGACCCTCGTCGAGGATCTTGCGGAACATCTCCACACCGGTGACGGTGGTGGTCTGCGCCTTCTCCTTGATGCCGATGATGTCGACAGTCTCACCAGTCTTGATGACACCGCGCTCCACCCGGCCGGTCACGACGGTGCCGCGACCGGTGATGGAGAAGACGTCCTCCACGGGCATCAGGAACGGCTTCTCAATCTCGCGCACCGGCTGCGGGATGCTCTCGTCGCAAGCGTCGAGCAGCTCGGAAACCTTCTCGCCCCACTCGGCGTCGCCCTCGAGCGCCTTCAGCGCCGACACCCGAACCACAGGCACGTCGTCGCCGGGGAACTCGTACTCGGTGAGCAGGTCCCGGACCTCAAGCTCGACGAGCTCGAGGATCTCCTCGTCGTCGACCATGTCCGCCTTGTTCAGCGCCACGACGATGTACGGCACGCCGACCTGGCGGGCGAGCAGCACGTGCTCGCGCGTCTGCGGCATCGGGCCGTCGGTGGCGGCCACGACCAGGATCGCCCCGTCCATCTGGGCGGCACCCGTGATCATGTTCTTGATGTAGTCGGCGTGACCGGGGCAGTCCACGTGGGCGTAGTGGCGCTTCTCGGTCTGGTACTCGACGTGCGAGATCGAGATGGTGATCCCGCGCTCCTTCTCTTCCTTCGCGTTATCGATCTGGTCGAACGGCGTGAAGGGATTGAGCTCGGGGTACTTTTCATGCAGCACCCGGGTGATCGCCGCGGTCAGTGTCGTCTTGCCGTGGTCGATGTGCCCAATGGTGCCGATGTTTACGTGCGGCTTGGTCCGCTGGAACCTGGCCTTCGCCACTGGTGTCTCCTCGTTGCGATCCGCCCCACCGCGGTGGGGCCAGGCGCTCCCGTCGGGCGCCGTGATTTCCTTACGTTTCCTTTTGCCTACTCGCCGCGGGCCTTGGCGATGATCTCCTTGGCAATGCTGGGCGGCACCTCTGCATAAGAGTCGAACTGCATGGTGTAATCCGCCCGGCCCTGTGTGCGGCTGCGCAGGTCTCCCACGTAGCCGAACATCTCCGACAGCGGCACGTGAGCCTTGATGACCCGGGCTCCGGAGCGTTCCTCCATCGCCTGGATCTGGCCACGCCGGCTGTTGAGGTCCCCGATGACGTCACCCATGTACTCATCGGGGGTCCTGACCTCGACCGCCATGATCGGCTCGAGCAGCACCGGGTTGGCCTGCGCCGCCGCCTTCTTGAAGGCCATCGAGCCCGCGATCTTGAAGGCAAGCTCCGAGGAGTCCACCTCGTGGTAGGCGCCGTCAGTGAGCGTGACCTTCAGGTCGACCATCGGGTAGCCAGCCAGCACGCCGAACTCGGCCGCCTCCTGGCACCCCGTGTCAACCGAGGGAATGTACTCGCGCGGGATCCGGCCGCCGGTCACCTTGTTCTCGAACTCGTAGCCACCGCCGTCGCCGCCGGTCGGCTCCAGGTTGATGACCACCCGGGCGAACTGACCAGAACCACCGGTCTGCTTCTTGTGCGTGTAGGCGACCTTCTCGACCTTCTTGCGCACGGTCTCCCGGTAGGCGACCTGCGGCCGGCCGATGTTGGCCTCGACCCTGAACTCCCGGCGCATGCGGTCAACCAGCACCTCGAGGTGCAGCTCGCCCATGCCGGAGATGATGGTCTGGCCGGTCTCCTCGTCCGTCCGCACCTGGAAGGTTGGGTCCTCCTCAGCGAGGCGCTGGATCGCGGTCCCCAGCTTCTCCTGGTCGCTCTTGGTCTTCGGCTCGATCGCGACATTGATTACGGGCGCCGGGAACGTCATGGACTCCAAGACTACGGGCTTGCCCGGGTCGCACAACGTGTCACCCGTGCTCGTGTCCTTCAGTCCCATCACGGCCACGATCTGGCCAGCCACCGCGACGTTGCGCTCCTCGCGCTTGTTCGCGTGCATCTGGTAGATCTTGCCGATCCGCTCCTTGCGGCCCTTGATCGCGTTCAGCACGCTGGAGCCGGTCTCCACCGTACCGGAGTACACCCGGACGTAGGTGAGCTTGCCGAGGTGCTGGTCGGCCATGATCTTGAAGGCCAGGGCCGAGAACGGCTCCTCGGGGTCGGCGTGCCGCTCGACCGTGGTCTCCTCGTCGTTCACGGCGTGCCCCTGGATGGAGGGGACGTCGACCGGGCTCGGCAGGTAGTCCACGATGGCGTCGAGCATCGGCTGAACGCCCTTGTTCTTGAAGGCGGTCCCGCACAGCACCGGGGTGGCACCCCCGGCGATGGTGACCCGCCGGATAGCAGCGACGAGCTGCTCCTCGGCGGGCTCGGTGCCCTCCAGGTAGAGCTCCATCATCTGCTCGTCGTTCTCGGCGACGGCTTCCAGCAGGCGGTCCCGCCACTCACGCGCGGCGTCGGCGTGGTCGTCGGGGATGGCGACGACGTCGTACTTGTCGCCCTTACCCTCGGTCTGCCAGAGCAGCGCGCGCATCCGGACGAGGTCGATGACCCCGCGGAAGTCAGCCTCGACGCCCCACGGCAGCTGGACCACGATGGGCTGCGCGCCCAGCCGGTCCACGATCATGTCCACGCAGCGGTGAAACTCCGCCCCGACCCGGTCCATCTTGTTGACGAAACAGATCCGGGGCACCTTGTAACGGTCAGCCTGCCGCCACACAGTCTCCGACTGCGGCTCGACGCCGGCCACGGCGTCGAAGACGGCGACCGCGCCGTCCAGAACACGCAGGGAGCGCTCGACTTCGACGGTGAAGTCCACGTGCCCAGGCGTGTCGATGATGTTGATGGTGTGGTCGCGCCACGTGGTGGTCGTGGCCGCGGAGGTAATCGTGATCCCCCGCTCCTGCTCCTGCTCCATCCAGTCCATGGTGGCAGCGCCCTCATGGACCTCACCGAGCTTGTAGTTGATGCCGGTGTAAAAGAGAATCCGCTCGGTCGTCGTCGTCTTGCCAGCGTCGATATGCGCCATGATCCCGATGTTGCGGACCTTGGCGAGATCAACAGCCGTCCTGGTGGCCACTATGACTTGCCCTCGTTCCCTAAGCTCTACATTCACCAGCGGTAATGCGCGAACGCCTTGTTCGACTCGGCCATCTTGTGGGTGTCCTCGCGCCGCTTAACGCTCGCGCCCAGGCCGTTGCTCGCATCCAGGAGCTCGTTCATCAGCCGCTCTGTCATGGTCTTCTCGCGGCGCGCCCGTGCGTACTGCACGATCCAGCGCAGGGCCAGCGTGGTGCTGCGCGACGCGCGCACCTCGACCGGGACCTGGTAGGTCGCGCCACCGACCCGGCGGCTGCGCACCTCCAGCGTCGGCTTGACGTTGTCGAGCGCACGCTTCAGCGTGACCACGGGGTCGTTGCCCGACTTGTCCCGGCAGCCCTCGAGGGCCCCGTAGACGACGCGCTCGGCGAGCGACCGCTTGCCGTCTCGCAGCACCTTGTTGGCCAGGGCGGTGACGAGCGGCGAGCCGTAGACCGGATCGGTGACGAGCTGCCGCTTCGTCGCTGGGCCTTTGCGCGGCATGTCAGCTCTTCTCCTTCTTCGCGCCGTAACGACTGCGTGCCTGCTTGCGGTTGCGGACACCCTGGGTGTCGAGCGAACCGCGGATGATCTTGTACCGGACACCGGGGAGGTCGCGGACGCGGCCGCCGCGGACGAGCACGATCGAGTGCTCCTGCAGGTTGTGCCCGACGCCGGGGATGTAGGCGGTGACCTCTATCTGACTGGTCAGCCGGACCCGCGCTACCTTGCGGAGCGCCGAGTTCGGCTTCTTCGGCGTGGTCGTGTAGACACGCGTGCACACGCCGCGGCGCTGGGGGCTCCCCTTGAGCGCCGGTGTCTTGGTCTTCGCCACCTTCTCCTGGCGGCCCTTCCGGACAAGCTGCTGGATCGTGGGCACCGAGTCTCCGTCTTCCCTGTATCTTCGCTGACGCACCGAAGCACGTTTTTCCTGCTAATCCGCGCGGTTAGGCGCAGCTGGCCTGCGGTTTCATCTCCCCTTCCGACCCCCGTGGTCGGGCGTGTCGCCGACCCCAGGGCAGGCCCGGCCCATTACGAGCCGGAACTGGTCGGGGAGTAACCAAGCGGTCAGGGCTATCCAGTTCCCGCCCGATACGACCAAGGGGTCGCGGGTTCAAAACCGGCCTACCTACTGACACACATACGTACCCGCCATGTGACAGGCACGAAGACACAGGTTACCTAGCCAGGCCTCAGTGGTCAAAACGAAGGCCCAGCGCGAGGTCCCTTGTGCCTCGGACAGTCTACACAACACTGAAGGTGGCGAATGTATTTCGCGGTGTTCGCCCCGGGGCTGTGCTAGCCCGGGGGCCCCCCGGAACCCCCCGCGACGCCCCGCGGTGGTACATCGCCGACACACCGGCCGCTCACCCGGCCTGCGACCGGGGTCGCTGGGCCGGTCACGAGCGCCTCGCCGTAAGTCCCGCTGCGGTCCCCGCCGACAGCACCGGCCGCTCGCCGGGGCCTTCGGCCCCGGGCTCGCTGGTCCGGTAGCGCCTCGCCGGCCCCTCCGCGCCGCGTACTTACCTGGGTAATGGCGCCATCACCAAGCCCCTGGGAGGGGTGATGGCGCCATTACCCGTGTTGGTGCGGCCGCGCAGGAGGGAGGACCGCGCACCAGGGTCCGTTCGGGATCCCTATGGGCAGGCGGCGGACCACGCTGGCGCGACGGTCCAGCGGAGCGGCGCAGCCGCGCGGCGGGGGCCCGGGCCGGGACGCGGGCACGCAAAGGGGCTCCCGGGGGCACCGGGAGCCCCTTCGCGTGCGATCCGCAGGTGCGGTTAGCGGTTGTAGGAGCCGAAGTCGTACTCCTCGAGCGGGACCGCCTCGCCGGAGCCGCCCTGCCCGAAGGCGTAGGCGTCCGGCTCGGCGTAGGTCCCGGCCGGGTAGGCCGACGAACGGGCGTCCTCGGTCGGCTCGACCTTGACGTTCCGGTATACCTGCATACCGGTGCCGGCCGGGATGAGCTTCCCGATGATCACATTCTCCTTGAGGCCGAGCAGGGAGTCCGACTTGGCGTGGATGGCCGCGTCGGTGAGCACCCGGGTCGTCTCCTGGAAGGAAGCCGCCGACAGCCACGACTCGGTGGCCAGCGACGCCTTGGTGATCCCCATCAGGACCGGGCGGCCCGCCGCGGGCGTCCCGCTCTCGCTGACCACCGCGCGGTTGAGCTCCTCGAACCGCGGGCGCTCAACGAGCTCGCCCGGCAGCAGTTCGGTGTCGCCCGACTCCAGGACGTTCACCCGCTTCAGCATCTGCCGGATGATGATCTCGATGTGCTTGTCGTGGATCGAGACACCCTGCGACCGGTACACCTCCTGGACCTCGTGGACCAGGTGCAGCTGCACGGCCCGCGAGCCCAGGATCCGGAGCACCTCGTGCGGGTTCACCGCGCCGAAGACGAGCTGCTGCCCGACGGACACCCGCTCACCCTCGGACACCAGCAGCCGGGACCGCATGCTGACCTGGTAGGCGATCTCCTCCGAGCCGTCGTCCGGCACGATGATGATCTTCCGGGCCTTCTCGGTCTCCTCGATCTTGACCCGGCCTTCCACCTCGCTGATCGGGGCGAGACCCTTGGGGATACGCGCCTCGAACAGCTCCTGGATACGCGGCAGGCCGTGGGTGATGTCCTGGCCGGCCACACCACCGGTGTGGAAGGTACGCATCGTCAGCTGCGTACCGGGCTCACCGATCGACTGGGCGGCGACGATGCCGACGGCCTCGCCGACGTCCACCCGCTTGCCGGTGGCCAGCGAGCGGCCGTAGCACTTGGCGCAGATACCGATCTTGGCTTCGCACGTCATCGCGCTGTGGGTCCGGACGCCATCCACCCCGGCCTCGACCAGGCGGTCGATCATGGTCTCGGTGGTGTCGTCGTTGTCCGAAGCGATCGTGACGCCGTCCACCACAACGGTCTCGGCGATCGTACGGCCGGTGCCGGTGTTCTCGATGTTCGGCAGCTTCCGCAGGTTGCCCCGGGCGTCCCGGTCGCCGATCTTCATCACGATCGACCGGTCGGTGCCGCAGTCCTCCTCACGGACGATGACGTCCTGCGCGACGTCCACCAGGCGCCGGGTGAGGTACCCGGAGTCGGCGGTACGCAGCGCGGTGTCCGCCAGGCCCTTGCGCGCACCGTGCGTGGAGATGAAGTACTCCAGCACGGACAGGCCTTCCCGGAAGCTCGACTTGATCGGCCGCGGGATGGTCTCGCCCTTGGGGTTGGAGACCAGGCCTCGCATACCGGCGATCTGCCGGACCTGCATCATGTTGCCTCGGGCACCGGAGTTGACCATCATCCAGACCGGGTTGGTCTCGGGGAAGGCCTGCTCCATGTCCTTGGCCACGTCGGCCGTCGCGTGCGTCCAGATCTCGATGAGCTCCTGGCGGCGCTCGTCGTCGGTGATCAGGCCGCGCTCGTACTCACGCTGCACCTTGTCGGCGCGGCCCTCGTAGTCCTCCAGGATGTGCTGCTTGTTCGGCGGGGCGACGACATCCTCGATGCCGATCGTCACGCCGGACCGCGTGGCCCAGTGGAACCCGGCGTCCTTGAGCGCGTCGAGCGCCGCGGCCACCTGGACCTTCGGGTAGCGCTCGGCGAGCTCGTTGATGATCACCGATAGCTGCTTCTTGCCGACCTCGTAGTTGATGTACGGGAAGGCGGCGGGCAGCGTCTCGTTGAAGATCGTCCGGCCCAGCGTGGTGGACATCCGGAACGGCTCACCCGGGACCCAGTCCTCCGGCATGGTCATGCCGAGGGGCGGGGTGACGTTTTCCAGCCGGATCTCGATCCGCGCCTGCAGGTCGAGCTCAGCGCGGTCGTAGGCCATGATGGCCTCCGACGTCGACGCGAAGCTGCGCCCGGTACCGACCGCGCCCGCTGCCTCCTGCGTCAGGCAGAACAGCCCGATGATCATGTCCTGGGTGGGCATGGTCACCGGCTTGCCGTCGGCCGGCTTGAGGATGTTGTTGGTGGACAGCATCAGGATCCGCGCTTCGGCCTGCGCCTCCGCCGACAGCGGCAGGTGCACGGCCATCTGGTCCCCGTCGAAGTCCGCGTTGAACGCGGTGCAGACGAGCGGGTGGATCTGGATGGCCTTGCCCTCGACCAGCTGCGGCTCGAAAGCCTGGATGCCGAGGCGGTGCAGCGTCGGCGCCCGGTTCAGCAGAACCGGGTGCTCGGTGATGACCTCCTCGAGCACGTCCCAGACGACCGGCCGCGCGCGCTCCACCATCCGCTTGGCGGACTTGATGTTCTGCGCGTGGTTCAGGTCGACCAGCCGCTTCATGACGAACGGCTTGAACAGCTCGAGCGCCATCTGCTTGGGCAGGCCGCACTGGTGCAGCTTGAGCTGCGGGCCGACCACGATGACGCTACGGCCGGAGTAGTCGACGCGCTTGCCGAGCAGGTTCTGGCGGAACCGGCCCTGCTTGCCCTTGAGCATGTCGGACAGCGACTTGAGCGGGCGGTTGCCCGGCCCGGTGACCGGGCGGCCGCGGCGGCCGTTGTCGAACAGCGAGTCCACGGCCTCCTGCAGCATCCGCTTCTCGTTGTTGACGATGATCTCCGGCGCGCCCAGGTCAAGCAGCCGCTTGAGCCGGTTGTTCCGGTTGATCACCCGGCGGTACAGGTCGTTCAGGTCCGAGGTCGCGAACCGGCCACCGTCAAGCTGGACCATCGGCCGCAGATCCGGCGGGATCACCGGGATGCAGTCGAGGACCATGCCCATCGGGCTGTTCCGGGTGGTCAGGAAGGCCGACACGACCTTGAGCCGCTTGAGCGCGCGGGCCTTCTTCTGGCCCTTGCCGCTGCGGATCGTCTCGCGCAGCGAGGCGGCCTCGGCGGCAAGGTCGAAGCTGCCCAGCCGGTCCTGGATCGCCTGGGCGCCCATGCCACCGCGGAAGTAGCGGCCGAAGCGGTCGCGCATCTCGCGGTACAGCATCTCGTCGCCCTCGAGGTCCTGGACCTTGAGGCCCTTGAACCTGCTCCACACCTCGTCGAGCCGGTCGATCTCCTTGCCCGCGCGGTCGCGGAGCTGCTTGCACTCGCGATCGCAGCTCTCGCGCACCTTGCGGCGCGCGTCGCCCTTGGCCCCGGCGGCCTCCAGCTCGGCCAGGTCGGCCTCGAGCTTGGCCTGCCGCGCCTCGATGTCGGCGTCCCGGCGCTGCTCGATCTGGCTGCGCTCGACGGAGATCTTGGCCTCCAGCGAGGGCAGGTCGCGCTGCCGGGCCTCATCGTCGACCCAGGTGATCATGTACGCGGCGAAGTAGATGACCTTCTCCAGGTCCTTCGGCGCGAGGTCAAGGAGGTAGCCGAGACGGCTCGGCACGCCCTTGAAGTACCAGATGTGGGTAACGGGAGCGGCCAGCTCGATGTGGCCCATCCGCTCGCGCCGCACCTTGGCGCGGGTAACCTCGACGCCACAGCGCTCACAGATGATGCCCTTGAACCGGACACGCTTGTACTTACCGCAGTAGCACTCCCAGTCCCGGGTCGGACCGAAGATCTTCTCGCAGAAGAGCCCGTCCTTTTCCGGCTTGAGGGTGCGGTAGTTAATGGTCTCCGGCTTCTTCACCTCGCCGTGAGACCACTGCCTGATGTCGTCCGCCGTGGCGAGGCCGATACGTAGGTCGTCGAAGAAGTTGACGTCCAGCACTTGCACTTCCCCTGGTTAGATCCTAATTAGATCCGGATTACGAGCGCGGGCGGGCAGCCCCGGCGTACGGGGCTGCCCCGGCGCACTCAGACCTCTTCAACGCTGCTTGGCTCACGCCGCGACAGGTCGATACCGAGCTCCTCGGCAGCACGGAACACGTCCTCGTCGGTATCCCGCATCTCGATCGCCGCGCCGTCGCTCGACAGCACCTCCACATTGAGGCAGAGCGATTGCATTTCCTTGATGAGCACCTTGAAGGACTCGGGGATACCCGGCTCGGGCACGTTCTCGCCCTTGACGATCGCCTCGTACACCTTCACGCGGCCGAGCACGTCGTCGGACTTGATCGTGAGCAGCTCCTGCAGGGCGTAGGCGGCACCGTAGGCCTCCAGCGCCCACACCTCCATCTCACCGAAACGCTGGCCACCGAACTGCGCCTTACCACCCAGCGGCTGCTGGGTGATCATCGAGTACGGGCCGGTCGAGCGAGCGTGGATCTTGTCGTCGACCAGGTGCAGCAGCTTGAGGATGTAGATGTAGCCGACCGCGATCGGGTCCTTGAAGGGCTCACCGGTGCGGCCGTCGAACAGCCTGGCCTTGCCGCTTTCGCCGACCATCTGCCGGCCGTCCCGGTTCGGCAGGGTGCTGCCGAGCAGGCCGGTGATCTCCTCTTCGCGGGCGCCGTCGAACACGGGCGTGGCCACGGGCGTGCCGGCCGGGGCACTGTCCACCCCGGCACTGCGCAGCCGGTCCTTCCAGGTCTCGTCATCGCCCTGGACCTGCCAGCCGGTCTTGGCCACCCACCCCAGGTGGGTCTCCAGAACCTGGCCGACGTTCATCCGGCCCGGCACACCGAGCGGGTTGAGCACGATGTCGACCGGCGTGCCGTCCTCCAGGAACGGCATGTCCTCGACCGGGTTGATCTTCGCGATGACACCCTTGTTGCCGTGCCGGCCGGCGAGCTTGTCGCCGTCGGTGATCTTGCGCTTCTGCGCCACGTACACCCGGACCAGCTCGTTCACGCCGGGCGGGAGCTCGTCGCCGTCCTCGCGGGTGAACACCCGGACGCCGATGATCTTGCCCTCCTCGCCGTGCGGCACCTTCAGGCTCGTGTCCCGGACCTCGCGGGCCTTCTCACCGAAGATCGCGCGGAGCAGGCGCTCCTCCGGGGTCAGCTCGGTCTCGCCCTTGGGGGTCACCTTGCCCACCAGGATGTCGCCGTTGACGACCTCCGCGCCGATCCGGATGATGCCCCGGTCGTCGAGGTCGGCGAGGACCTCCTCCGACACATTCGGGATGTCGCGGGTGATCTCCTCGGGACCCAGCTTGGTGTCCCGCGCGTCGACCTCGTGCTCCTCGATGTGGATGGAGGAGAGCACGTCGTCCTGCACCAGTCGCTGGGACAGGATGATCGCGTCCTCGTAGTTGTGGCCTTCCCATGGCATGAACGCCACGAGCAAGTTCTTGCCCAGCGCCATCTCACCGTTGTCGGTGCACGGCCCGTCCGCCAGGACCTGCCCCTCGTGCACCCGCACGCCCTCGTCCACGATGGGCTTCTGGTTGAAACAGGTGCCCTGGTTGGACCGGCGGAACTTGGAGACCAGGTAGGTCTTGCGGGTCCCGTCGTCGTGCATGACGGTGATGAAGTCGGCACAGACCTCCTCGACCAGGCCCGCCTGCTCGGCGACGATGACGTCACCGGCGTCGGTCGCGGCCCGGTACTCCATGCCCGTGCCGACCAGCGGAGCCTCGCTGCGCAGCAGCGGCACCGACTGGCGCTGCATGTTCGAGCCCATCAGCGCGCGGTTCGCGTCGTCGTGCTCGAGGAACGGGATCATGGCGGTAGCCACGGACACCATCTGGCGCGCGGACACGTCCATGTAGTCGACGTCGTCCGGGCGGATCAGGTCGACCTCGCCGCCCTTCCGGCGGACCAGGACGCGCTCCTCCGCGAACGAGCCGTCATCCGCCAGCGGCGTGTTGGCCTGGGCGATGACGTGCCGGTCCTCCTCGTCGGCGGTCAGGTAGTCGATCTGATCGGTTACCTTGCCGGCCCGGATCTTGCGGTACGGCGTCTCGACGAAGCCGAACGCGTTGACCCGCGCGTAGGAGGACAGCGAGCCGATCAGGCCGATGTTCGGTCCTTCCGGCGTTTCGATCGGGCACATCCGGCCGTAGTGGCTGGGGTGCACGTCACGAACCTCGAACCCGGCCCGCTCGCGGGACAGGCCGCCTGGGCCCAGCGCCGACAGGCGGCGCTTGTGGGTCAGCCCGGCCAGCGGGTTCGTCTGGTCCATGAACTGCGACAGCTGGCTCGTGCCGAAGAACTCCTTGATGGAGGCGACGACCGGCCGGATGTTGATCAGCGTCTGCGGCGTGATCGCCTCGACGTCCTGCGTCGTCATCCGCTCGCGGACCACGCGCTCCATCCGGGCCAGGCCCAGCCGGACCTGGTTCTGAATCAGCTCGCCGACCGTGCGCAGCCGCCGGTTGCCGAAGTGGTCGATGTCATCGGTCTCCAGCGGGATGGTGGCCGAGTTGACCTCCATCTCCTCCTCGCCGGCGTGCAGCCGGACGAGGTACTCGATGGTGGAGACGACGTCTTCCTCGGTCAGCGTGCCCTTCCGCAGCTCCACGTCGAGGCCGAGCTTCCGGTTGAGCTTGTAGCGGCCGACCTTGGCCAGGTCATAGCGCTTGGAGTTGAAGTACAGGTTCTCCAGCAGCGCCTGCGCCGACTCACGGGTCGGCGGCTCGCCCGGCCGCAGCTTGCGGTAGATGTCGAGCAGGGCGTCGTCCTGGCCGGTGGTGTGATCCTTCTCCAGGGTGGCGCGCATCGACTCGTAGCCGCCGAAGCGCTCGAGGATGCGGGCATCGTCCCAGCCGAGCGCCTTGAGCAGCACGGTGACGCTCTGCTTGCGCTTCCGGTCGATGCGGACGCCGACGGCGTCCCGCTTGTCGATCTCGAACTCCAGCCAGGCCCCCCGCGAGGGGATCACCTTGCAGCTGTAGATGTCCTTGTCAGAGGTCTTGTCCACCTGGCGGTCGAAGTAGACACCCGGCGAGCGGACGAGCTGGGAGACCACGACCCGCTCGGTGCCGTTGATGATGAAGGTGCCCTTGGCGGACATCAGGGGGAAGTCCCCCATGAAAACCGTCTGGCTCTTGATCTCACCGGTGGTGTTGTTGATGAACTCCGCGGTCACGAACATGGGAGCGGAGTACGTCATGTCCTTGTCCTTGCACTCCTCGGAGGAGTACTTGGGCGGCTCGAACCGATGGTCACGGAACGAGAGGGACATGGTTCCCGAGAAGTCTTCGATGGGGCTAATCTCCTCGAAGATCTCCTCGAGCCCGGACTGCTCAGGGACATCCTTGCGCCCTGCCGCCTTGGCGGCCTCCACCCGGGACTTCCACTTGTCATTACCCAGCAGCCAGTCGAACGACTCGGTCTGCAAGGCAAGCAGATCCGGAACCGTCAGCGGTTCCTGGATACGAGCAAAAGAGACGCGGCGAGAATCATGAGCGGAGGCGCTGCGCGATGCTGCCAACAGGGATCCTTCCGAACTTGTGGCGGACCTATCACCGCACGCACGCCAAACGCCCCACGGCGATGCCGTTTGAGAACGAGGAGGCCGAGGACGTTAGAGTGCAGCGCAAATGAGCAGTGTAGCCCAAGGCCACACCGCTAGTCAACTATACGCCACTATCGGGATCACGACTGCTCCGCAGCATTTCTCGTCAGCGCCAAAACGTCAAGCCTCAACCCGGCAGATCGGGCGACTTCATACAGTGACAGATGCCACACAAGGCTGCACGTGTGAGCCGCTCTCAGCAGGGTATACCTCTAGGATTTAGCAGGTGAGCCGCATCTTAGCGACTCCGCCGATCACGCGCCGACCCGGGTGGGCGGGCACTGAGCGGTACCGTCGGTGTTGCTGTGGAACAGGCCGGGGAACCAGACGTGGTTTCTGACCGCTTAGCACAACCAGCTCGCCGACGCAAACATTCCGTGCCCCAGAAAATTTTTTTTGCTGCTGCTCGGTCGGCCCGCCGAAGGCGGCGCACGGGGCAGCGACAGGGCTGCGGTGGATGCGGCGTCTGAGCAGGCGCGGCTCCTGCGGGAACGAACGCGGCGCGGGCCGGGTGAGCCGGCCCGCGCCGCGGCGCGTCGTGCAGGATTCGGTCCTGCGGGACCTGCTTGAGGTCCTGCGGGGACCTACTTGACGGTGACGGTGGCGCCAGCGCCCTCGAGGGCCGCCTTCGCCTTGTCCGCCGCCTCCTTGTTGACGTTCTCGAGCACGAGCTTCGGTGCGCCGTCGACCAGGTCCTTGGCCTCCTTCAGCCCCAGGCTGGTGAGGCTGCGGACTTCTTTGATGACCTGGATCTTCTTGTCGCCCGCGGCCTCGAGCGTGACGTTGAACTCGTCCTTCTCCTCGGGCGCCTCGGCCGCGGCGCCACCGCCGCCGGCGGCCGGGGCCGCCGCGGCGACCGGCGCGGCCGCCTTGACGTCAAACGTGTCCTCGAACTGCTTCACGAACTCCGACAGCTCAAGGAG
>JBEKCN010000002.1:0-17275 GCA_050014855.1 Streptosporangiaceae bacterium
GAGCCGGTAAAGGCGGCCGGGCCCTGAACCGGGCCCTCGCCGACGCTGGTCTGGGTGAGCTGCGCCGCCAGTTCGGCTACAAGACCGCCTGGTACGGCTCGCAGCTGGTGGTCGCTGGCCGCTGGTATCCCAGTTCGAAGACCTGCTCGGCCTGCGGCGCGGTGAAAGCCAAACTCGCCCTGGCTGAGCGGGCCTACCAGTGTGAGCACTGCGGCACGGTCCTGGACCGTGATCTGAACGCCGCGATCAACCTCGCCCGCCTGAGCGAGCACGCCACGCGCGTGGAAGGCAGGCCCGCCGGGAGTGGCCCGGTGGCAGGACGTGGAGCCATCCGCAAGACCAGCCCACCCACCGGCGGGCTGGCAGGAGGCAACGAAACGTCAACCCCGCACAGCGGCCGCCCAGCCGCCACTCAGACGGGGACCGCCCCTCCGCAAGGAGAGGCTGCCTGACCATGACACAGAAATTGATGGATCAGGTAACGGTATCGCCCGCAGCAACAGCGCGCGCTCTTAGCCGCCTAAGACGGCTCGGATCTGCTGGACGGCGCGAGCGCGGCCATGATCTCCCGGGCCCGTCCCGTGGCGGCCGCGTGGTCCACCTCGGGTGACCCGATGTGAGGGTCCCAGTTGAGGTCGTAGAAGACCTCCGTGACGCCTTGCTCACCGAGCCAGTCGGTGTCCGCGCGGATCTGCGCGTAGCTGCCGGACAGCAGCAGCCGCTCACCGGTCTCCGGTGAGTGTGCCTCCGCCCCGGCCCGCACCACGCCACGGCACACGATCCGGAGCTTGTCCGGGTCCCGCCCGGCGTTGGCGGCGGCGGTGCGGACGATCTTGATGTTGTCGCCCATCCGGGTCAGGTCGGCCCGGCTGGCCGTCATCCAGCCGTCGGCGATCCGGCCGGCCCGTTCCATCGCTGGGCGGGACATGCCGCCGAGGATCACCGGGGGACCGGGGCGCTGAACCGGCTCCGGATCCTGGCGCCCGGGCGGGACCGCGTAGAACTCGCCGTCGTACTGGCTCATCGCGTCCGCGCCCGGGTTCCACAGCTCGTGGAGCACGCGCACGTACTCCTCGGCCCGGGCCCCGCGCCGGGCCATCGACGCCCCGGTCAGCCCGAATTCCTCCGGCAGCCAGCCGATCCCGAGACCCAGGTCGAGCCGGCCGCCGGACAGCACGTCGACCGTGGAGGCCTGCTTGGCCAGCAGGCCGGGGGAGATGAACGGCATGTTGATCAGCGCGACGCCGAGCCGGATCCGGGACGTCCCGGCGGCCAGGAAACCGAGGGCCACCATCGGGTCGAGCACGCTCTGGTACACCGGGTCCATCTTGGCGCCGGCGGGGATGAGCAGCCGCTGGAACGTCCACAGCGACGCATAGCCGGCCTCTTCAGCCTGGGCGCCGAAGCTGGTCAGGTCCCTGGGGGACGCCCACGCTCCGGAGACCGGGGCACCGAAACCAATCCGCATGGTGTCCACCCTAGGCTGGGCCGCGCCGCGCGATGGCGGCGGCGTCAGCCCGGCCACACCCGCGCGTTCGTTCCCGTGCAGGGGCAGTATGCGGCGCCGCGTCCTTGTCGCTTTGCGAAGGCGAGGACGGCCGCGCGAGCTGCAGATCAGCTCACAGCTGGAATTCACGAGCCCGGCGGGCCCGGCGACGGTCCCATCGGTAATTGCGTGTCAGGCCGACGGCGAGCAACACAACGCCGCCGGCCACCGGGCCGCCGATCAGCAAGGCATCCAGCGCCCGGTCGGCCACGTTGTCGATTATGGCAGTGCTGGGATCAGCTGGATTGAGGTAAACGTTTACCGCTTTCGATGACCCGTAGCCCGAGGCGTTGAGCGAATACGGCTGACCGTGCCACCGGTAGCTGACGATTCCGCCCTGTTCGGTACCGACAACCCGGTGACCCGTCCACAGCACGAGGTCTGGTGACTGCAGCTCAATCAGCACCATTAAGAGCGCGAAGGCAAAAAGTGCGACCGCCAGGCCAACGAACCAGCCTGCTCCGTCGAACCAGCTCCGCACGCGGGCAAACACGCGACTAGTATCAATCGGCAACCCGTGACCGGCAACCCCGTCCGGGGAGAGTCATTACGACCGCGATGACGCTTCTGCGGCTACTCCGCTTCTCGAACGGGCGCCGGGGACGAGTGGGGCGCTACTCTTCCCCGGCCGGGAGGGCGGTCCACGCCTCGCTGCGCGCCCAGAGCAGCCCGGCGAGTTCCGGGGTGGCGGCCGGGTTCGGGTTTCGTTCCCGGCAATCGATGTAGAACCGCCCTGTGGCCAGCCCGACCTCTGGGGACGTGGCGCAGTAGACGGACGTGCGCGCCCCTTCCTCGGTACTGAGCATGCGCCGGGTCAGCAGCGGGCGGACGGGCCATGGCACCCGGCGCCAGATATCGGACGCGACCAGGCCGGGATGCAGGGCGTAGGTGGTGATGCCCTGCCCGGCGGTGCGGCGCGCTAGTTCCTGGCTGAACAGCACGTTGGCCAGCTTGGACACCGCGTACTCGGGCAGCCCGGTGATGCTGCGGGTCCGCCGCCGGACGGCGCCGAAGTCGATCCCGGTGGCCTGGTAGTGCGCGTCGCTGGAGACCGTGACCACCCGGGCCGGGGCACTGGCGGCCAGCCGGCTGAGCAGCGCGCTGGTGAGCGCGAAGTGGCCCAGGTGGTTGACGCCGAACGTCAGCTCGAATCCGTCCCGGGTCAGCCCGCGCTGCCCAGCCACCCCGGCGTTGTTGAGCAGTACGTGCAGGTCCCGGCCGAGGGCGAGGAACTGTTCGGCGCAACGCTGGACGGACGACAGGTCGGCCAGGTCGAGCGGCAGGAAGGTGACTGGCTGGCCGGTTTCGGCGGTGATGGCCGCCGCGGCCGCCTCGCCTTTTTCCGGGGACCGGCAGGCCAGGTAGACCCGCCCGCCGCGGCGGGCGAAGTCGCGCGCGGCGGCCAGGCCGACCCCCGTGTTGCCCCCGGTGACCAGGAACGTCCGGCCCGAGCAGTCACCCAACGGGCTTTTCCGCACCCGCGCGGCCCTGCGGGTGGCCGTCGCCGTGCAGCACCGCGGCGGTGATCTCCCGCGCGCAGCCCCAGGACACGGTGACGCCGCCCCCGCCGTGGCCGTAGTTGTGCCACAGCACGCGGCCGCCGCCCAGCGGCTCGGCCTCCAGCCGGACCTCGGTCCGGGACGGCCGCAGCCCGACCCGGTGCGCGAGCACGTCGGCGCCGAGCACCCGGGGATCGACGGCGGCGCAGTCCCGCAGGATGCGCATCGCCACCGCGGGCCACGGCGCGGTGTCCCACTCGCCCTCGGCTACGGTGCCGCCGAGCACGGCGGTGTTCTCGTGCGGGAACAGGTAGATCACGTCCGGCGGGTCCGGGCTGTGGTCGATGTAGAACTCCTCGATCCCGGGGTTGGCGATCACCACGATCTGCCCGCGGATCGCGGTGACGCCCGGGTCCGGGACCAGCTGGCGGGCGGCGGCTCCCGGGCAGTTGACCACCACGGGTGCCGCGCCGGCCGCCCCGTCCGTCACCTCGGCGAGCGATGTGACTGGATTCACCTCGATCGTGCCGCCGGCGCGCTCGAACCGGGCCCGCAGGTAGGCCATGTAGACCGGCATGCTGACCACGGGCGCGGTATAGCGCCAGCCGGACACGAAGCCCGGCGGCAGGTCGTCGGCGGAGCAAAGCCGCAGGTCATTGAGGAGGTCGGCCCATTCCGGCGGATCTTCAGGTACCCGGGAAAGCTCCCGCCCGGACCGGGACCTGATGCCGGTCCGGGGATCGCTCTCCAGGCTCCGCAGGGTCTCCAGGCCGATTCGCGCCCACTCCCGGACCCGTCCGGCCGGCCGGATATTGACCGGGCCCCAGACCGCCCCGGCCACCGCGGAGGTGGTCGCCTCGGGCGGGGCGGCCGTGCGGATGGCGACCCGCAGGCCGGCCTCAGCCAGGCTGATAGCGCTGGTCAGGCCCGCTACCCCGGAGCCGATCACCAGGACATCGTTTTCGCTGCCGTCCATTCCCCGACGTTATCGGGGACGCTGACCCGCGCGGAACCGCCGGCCAGGACCGACCGGGTGACCCGCCGGGAAACGTCGCGGGACCGTCGCGCGATTTCGATCCCCGGGCGGGGACTTATAGGCTGAAAGCGGACCAGAGACCCGGTTTGCCGGGTCCTCCGCCAGAGAGCGCGGTAGACAGGATCCAGGCCACCCATCAGCCAGCAACTTGCACGCGTGAAGGGGGATGATGAGCGACCGGCCTCGCATCGAACTGAACACCGTGCAGGTCATCTCTAGCATGGGAGCGGCCGTGACAGGGGCCGTTCTCACGTCGTATCTGGGCGATGGCGGGACGATCTTGGGGACCGCTGTCGGCGCCGGGGTCAGCACTACCGGCTTCGCCGTCTACAAGCATTACCTGGCGCGCACGAAGGAAAAAGTGGCGCCGGTGATCGTGGAGCACGCCCGCCAGTGGAACCCCACCACTCAGGCTTCCGGCCACGCCGCGCCCGGGGCTGCGCAGCCGGCCCGGCGCGACAACGACCCGACCCATACGGACCCCGGCCAGACCCGCGCCGACCCCGGGCAGGCCGGTCCAGACCTCGGCCGGCCCGGCGCCGACTTTGGGCAGACCCGGAACGACCTCGGGCAGGCCGCCCCAGACATCAGCCAGACCCGGCGCGACCTCGGCCAGACCCGCAGTAACGGCCAGACCTGGACCAGCAGCGGCCAGACCTGGACCAGTAACGGCCAGACCTGGGGGCCCGGCGCCAGCCGGACCCGGGCGGACGCCGGGCTGGCGGGCGCCGAGACGGCCCGGTTCGGCACCGTACGGATGGGCAGCGACGGCCGCAACGGGCCCACCGGCTCCGGCCGAAACAACGGAACTAACGCAACCAACGGCGGCGGCAAGCACAGCGGCGGGACGGGCGGCGCCGGCGGCGCTGGCCGCGGCCTGCGGGGTCATCCGCGCTGGGTCATCACCGCGGTGACGTCGGCCACGGTGTTCCTGGTCGCGCTGCTCGTGATCACGCTGATCGAGTTTGGGACCGGCAAGCCGATCGGCGCCAGCTTGTGGGGCCAGAAGGCCACCGGCACCACCCTGGGCAACGTCACCGGCGGCACCAGCAGCAAGAGCACGGTGCAGCCGACCACGCCGGCCACGCCGGGCACGTCGGCCACGCCCAGCCAGAGCGCCAGCCCCGGTGTGAACAGCTCCGTGCAGCCCACGTCGGGCGCGACCAACCCGGCCCCGAGTCCCAGTTCGGTGCCGTCGGTCGGCGTGACGAGCCCGGCCCAGACCACCCCGGCCACGACGGGAGCCACACCTCCCGGCAAGGCCGCTCAGTAGCCGAGGTCCGCTCAGCCCCGGCATCTTGCGCCCCCGGCCCACGCGGCCGGGGGCGTTCTCGTCTTCCGGGACCAATCGCGCCCGCGCAGTAACCAACGGCTTCCCACGTCGATTACCTACACGTAAACTCCCCGTCGTGGCTCGGACAGGTGGTCTGTCTACCGTCGGCGCGGAAGTGTTTGCCGCGCCGCCCAGGAAAACTCCCCCGACCGCCCCAGCCGGCGGACGTTCAGGGTCGGGGGCGCCGCACTGGCGCGTTCGGCGCCCTGTCGGGCCGCCGGGCCGGCCGCCTGACCTCGGACCGTCCCGCCCCGACCGGGCGCCATGCGAGGCCCGGATGGGACACTGGGTCCCGATGGAACTCTCAACCGAATCCTGGCGGAAGCTGCACGCGGTCACCACCGCGAGCCTCACCAGCGAGCTGCTCAAGCTCGGCTTCCGCAACACGTTCATGGCCGGTGTCCGGCCCTTGCGGCCGGACACCAAGCTGGTCGGCTACGCGTTCACGCTGCGCTACATCCCGGCCCGCGAAGATCTCGACTTCCAGGTCGAGTACGACAACTGGACCAACCCGCAGCGGGTCGCGGTGGAAACCATCGGCCCCGACCAGGTTCTGGTCATCGACGCCCGCGGCCAGACCGGCGCGGCGTCGCTGGGCCACATCCTGTGCACCCGGCTGATGGTGCGCGGGGTCGCCGGCCTGGTCACCGACGGTGCGCTGCGCGACTCCCCGGCCATCGCCGCCCTCGACTTCCCGTCGTATGCGGGCGGGGCGCACGGCACCACCAGTTCGGTGCTGCACCACCCGGTGGACTTCGGGCTGCCGATCGGGTGCGGCGGCGTCATGGTGCAGCCCGGTGACGTCCTGGTCGGCGACGGTGAAGGCGTGGTCGTCATCCCGGCCGATGTGGCCGAGGACGTCGCCGCGCGCTGCTACGAGCGGGACCGGCTGGAAACCTGGCTTCAGCAGCGGGTGGCGGGCGGGGCCAGCATCCGCGGCACCTACCCCCCCGACGAGCAGACCCTGGCGGAGTATCGGGACGCCGTCCGGGGGGGCGACCCCCCGGGCCAGCACAGCTAGATCTAGATCCTTTGCCAGGCTTCCGTCAGTACCTCGCGCAGGATGTGCTCGATCTCGTCGAAGTGCTCCTGGCCGCAGATCAGCGGCGGCGCGAGCTGGATGACCGGATCGCCGCGGTCGTCGGCCCGGCAGACCAGTCCGGCGTCGAACAGCGCGGTGGACAGGAACCCGCGCAGCAGCCGCTCGGACTCCTCGTCGGTGAACGTCTCCCGGGTGTCCTTGTCCTTCACCATCTCGATGCCGTAGAAGTACCCGTCGCCGCGGATGTCGCCGACGATCGGCAGGTCGTACAGCTTCTCCAGGGTGGCGCGGAAGCTCGCCTCGTGGGCGCGGACGTTGCCGAGCAGGTCTTCCTTCTCGAAGATGTCCAGGTTGGCCAGGGCCACCGCGGCGGACACCGGGTGCCCGGCGAACGTGACGCCGTGCAGGAACGTCGCCGTCCCGCGGTTGAACGGCTCCATCAGCGCGTCCCGCACGAGCATTCCGCCGAGCGGGGAGTAACCGGAGGTCACACCCTTGGCGAAGGTGATGATGTCGGGCTGGTACCCGTACCGGGCCGACCCGAAGTAGTGGCCGAGCCGGCCGAACGCGCAGATCACCTCGTCGGACACCAGGAGCACGCCGTAGGTGTCGCAGATCTCCCGCACCCGCGCGAAGTAGCCGGGCGGCGGTGGGAAGCAGCCGCCGGAATTCTGCACCGGCTCCAGGAACACCGCGGCGACCGACTCCGGGCCCTCGCGCAGGATGGCCCGCTCGATCTCGTCGGCGGCCCACCGGCCGAAGTCCGTGACGTCGTCGGCAACGAAGTCGGGGGCCCGGTAGAAGTTCGTGTTCGGCACCCGCACCCCGCCGGGCGGCAGCGGCTCGAAGGGGTACTTGATGTCGGCCAGCCCGGTGATGGCCAACGCTCCCATCGACGTGCCGTGGTAGGCGATGTCACGGCTGAGCACCTTGTACCGCTCCGGCTGGCCGGTCAGCTTGAAGTACTGCTTGGCCAGCTTCCAGGCCGACTCCACGGCCTCGGAGCCGCTGGTGGTGAAGAAGACCCGGTTGAGGTCGCCTGGTGCCAGTTCGGCGAGCCGATCGGCCAGCTCGATGGCCTGCGGGTGCGCGTAGGACCAGAGCGGGAAGTAGGCCAGCTCGGACGCCTGCCGCCGCGCTGCGTCGGCGATCTCGGTGCGGCCGTGCCCGACCTGGCTGACGAACAGCCCGGACAGGCCGTCCAGGTAGCGCCGGCCGTGGTTGTCGAAGACATACGGCCCGGACCCGCGCACGATCACGGGGACGTCGCTGTCGGCGTAGGCAGACATCCGCGTGAAGTGCATCCAGAGGTTGCGTTTGGCCGTTTGCTGAAGCTCGACGTTGGCTTCGGGCGGGTTGGTCATCTCGTCCCCCAGGAATAGGTCTGCTTGCGCAACTTCAGATACACGAAGGTTTCGGTGCTGGTCACCGAGGAGACGGCCCGGACCCGGCTGAGGATTTCCAGCAGGTGGTCGTCGTCCTCGCAGACGACCTCGAGCAGCAGGTCGAACGAGCCGGCCGTGATCACCACGTAGTCGATCTCGTCGATACTGGCCAGCTGATCGGCGACCTCTTCCAGGTCGCCGTCACACTTGACGGCGATCATGGTCTGCCGCCGGAAACCCAGGGTCAGCGGATCAGTGACCGCTACGATCTGCATCACGCCGCCGTCTAGCAGCCGCTGTACCCGCTGCCGCACTGCTGCCTCGGACAGCCCGACCGCCTTGCCGACCGCCGCGTACGAGCGCCGGCCATCCTGCTGCAGCTGCTCGATGATCTGCTTAGAGATCTCGTCAAGCACGACGGTGGGCGTCGGCAGCACCCTCGGGCCGTGTGCCATCGGTCGCCTCCCTGTTGGCATCATGTGGGACATCACCGGCCGTGTCAACTGATTCCGTAGTTCCATGGAAACATAACCACTGAATCACTTGTGCAGGTCACTATTCTTTGCGAAGGTCGTGAGTTGGACCGGAGAATTCCGCCCCGTCCTGGCACGCAGGAGGCTGACGATGACTGAGCTGAAGAATTTTGTTGGCGGCAAGTACGCCGATACCCGGGAAGGCCGCACCAGCGACGTCGTTGACCCTAGTACCGGCGAGGCCTACACCCAGGCTCCCATCTCTTCGGCCGAGGATGTCGACGCCGCCCTGAAGACGGCCGCTGATGCCTTCGCAACCTGGCGGGACGCGACCCCAGCCGAGCGGAGCCTCGCGCTGCTGAAGATCGCGGACGCGGTCGAGGCCCGCGCCGGAGATCTCGTCACGGCCGAATGCCGCAACACGGGCAAGCCGGTCGCGCTGACCATGAGCGAGGAGCTCCCGCCCATCGTCGACCAGCTCCGGTTCTTCGCCGGCGCGTCCCGGGTACTGGAGGGACTGTCCGCGGGCGAGTACATGCGCGACCACACCTCCTACGTCCGGCGCGAGCCGATCGGGGTCTGCGCGCAGGTCACGCCCTGGAACTACCCGCTCATGATGGCGATCTGGAAGATCGCCCCGGCGCTGGCGGCCGGCAACTCGGTCGTGCTGAAGCCGTCCGACACCACCCCGGCCAGCACGCTGCTGCTGGCCGAGATCGCCGCGGAGTTCCTGCCGGCCGGTGTGCTCAACGTCGTCTGTGGTGACCGCGACACCGGCCGGGCCCTGGTGGCGAACGACATCCCGCAGATGGTGTCGATCACCGGGTCGGTCCGCGCGGGCCGGGAGGTGGCGGTCGCGGCGGCGAACGACCTCAAGCGGGTGCACCTGGAACTCGGGGGCAAGGCCCCGGTCATCGTGTTCGATGACGCCGACCTCGCCGCTGCCGCGGAGGGGATAGCCGGTGCCGGTTACTTCAACGCCGGGCAGGACTGCACGGCCGCGACCCGCGTGCTGGTCGCCCCCGGCATCGCGGGCGACCTGACCGAGGCGCTGGCCGAGCAGGCCCGCGGTACCACCGTGGGCGGCCTGGACGTGCCGGACGCGGACTACGGCCCGCTCAACAGCGCCAATCAGCTCGCCCGGGTGGCCGGCTTCGTGGAGCGGACTCCGGAGCACGCCGAGGTCGTGGCGGGCGGCCAGCGGGTCGGCGAGCGCGGCTACTTCTACGCCCCCACCGTCGTATCCGGGCTGCGCCAGCAGGACGAGATGATCCAGGACGAGATCTTCGGCCCGGTGATCACGGTGCAGCGGTTCAGCGACGAGGACGAGGCCGTGGCGTGGGCCAACGGCGTCCAGTACGGCCTGGCCTCCAGCGTGTGGACCAAGGACCACGGCCGCGCCATGCGGATGTCCCGGCGGCTCGACTTCGGGGCCGTCTGGATCAACACCCACATCCCGATCGTGGCCGAGATGCCGCACGGGGGCTTCAAGCACTCCGGTTACGGCAAGGACCTGTCCATGTACGGCCTGGAGGACTACACGCGCATCAAGCACGTCATGAGCTACATCGGCGAATGAGCCCCGCCGTTGCGTGACCCCCGCGGCGCGTCCGGGCCCTGGAGCTACCCCAGCGATGGCGCCTTTTACCCCGGTAAGCAGGGGTAGAGGCGCCATCGCCATCCTTGGTGCCGGCCAGCATGGCGCGCGTGCCCGTTGCCATGTGGCCAGCGTGGCCCGTGTGGTGCCTCAGCTGTCTAGGGCGCCCGCGGCGGGCGGGGCGGTGCGGGGGGAGCAGGTGGCGCCGGGGGGGCGGTAGGCGGATCAGCGAACAGCCGGGCCGCGCGCCGGCCGACCCGGTCCTGCACCCGTCCGGCCCGGTCCTGGAACCGGCCGATTCGTTCCTCCAGCTGCGCCGCGCGCGCCTCGGCCCGCGCCGCCCGCGCTTCGTCCCGCGCAGCCTGGATTTCGTCCCGCGCGGCCATGGTCTCGTCCCGCGCCGCCTGAGCCTCGTCCCACGGGGCACTGGCCCGCTCCCACACGCGGCCGGTCTCATCCCAGGCGCGGCCGGTACCATCCCAGTCCGTGCCGGTTTCCCGCCACGGACCGGCGGGCCCAACGAGCGCCTCGGCCGCTTCCTCCTGCGCTTCGTCCGCGGCGTCCTGCGCCATCTCGGCCCGTTCCGCCGCCGCCTCGGCCATTTCCTCGGCCTGGTTGGCTTGCTCCCGTGCCTGCTCGGCCGCTTCCTGCAGCGCCCCGGCCCGGGTGTGCATGCGCTCCAGCTCGGCCTGGTCGGCCCACTCTTCGGCCTGTTCGGCGGCGTCCTGGGCGCGCATCGCGCGCTGCTCGGCCTGTTCGGCGGCGTCCTCAGCGCGATCGGCCCGGTCCCGGGCCTGCTGGGCGGCGTATCCGGCCCGGTCCGCCGCCTCCTGCACGCGGAGTGCGGCCGTGCGTGCTTCGGTCTCGGCCGCGCCCGGGCCCGCCGCCTCGGCCTCCTGCGCGCGGAACTCACCCGTGCGCGCTTCGATTTCGGCCGCGCCCGGGCCCGCCGCCTCGGCCTCCTGCGCGCGGAACTCAGCCATGCGCGCTTCGATTTCGGCCGCGCTCACGCCCGCTGCCTCCGCTTCGCGCGCGTACTCCTCCTCAGGGGACAGCCGCTCTTCGGGGGACAGCCGCTCCTCGGGGAACAGGGGGCCGGGGTCGGGGCCAGCCGACCGCCAGCCGGGCTCTGGGCCACTGGCCGCGGTCACGTTCCCGGCTGCGGTCGCGCGGCGGGCGACGCTATACGGTTCGCCGGTCTGCGCCATCCGCTCGCGGGCGGCGGTCTTCGGGGCCTTGTTCCGTGTCATGATCGTCTCTTCCCGGCGAGACAGCCCGCGTCGGCTCGCCAAGAGGAATGACCTGACAGAAATGCGCCAAGACTCATGACCTGACGAAGTGTGCCCGCAAGGGGCGTGCCCGCGAGTCGAAGACCCTTGTCCTCGTCGCCGCCGGGGCGCGGGCCACCGTCAGCTCGGAAGCGGGCAGGCGGTGCCCTGCCACTGCTAAAGATTTTACCATCGCCGTGTGACACAGGCCACGAATTTCTCCGCGCGCAGGAACGAGGCGCAATGATCGCGAATGAACCGGACGGCCGGGCCCGCACCGCGCTCCGGGACCGAGCCGTCGCCGCGCTGGCCGGGGCACTCCCGCAGTCATTCTGGACCAGCCAGCCCGGCGCCCCGGATCCCGCGCCCGCGCTGACCGGGACGCTCACCGCCGATCTCGCCGTGGTCGGCGGCGGGTTCTCCGGGCTATGGACGGCGCTGCTGGCCCGGGAGCGGGACCCGTCGGCGGAGATCGTGCTCCTCGAGGCGGCCACGGCCGGCTGGGCGGCGTCCGGCCGGAACGGCGGCTTCTGCTCCGCCAGCCTCACCCACGGGATCGGCAACGGGCTGTCCCGCTTCCCGGCCGAGATGCCGCTGCTGGAAAAACTGGGCGCGCAGAACCTGGCCGAGATCGGCGAGACGGTGGCCGCCCGCGGCATCGACTGCGGCTTCGCGCCAGTAGGCGAGCTGACCATCGCCACTCAGCCCTGGCAGCTCAATGACCTGCGCGAGGAGGTCGAAGCCACCCGCCGGCTCGGTCACGACGTGACCGAGCTCGACGAGGCCGCGGTGCGCCGCGAGCTCGATTCCCCCACCTTCCTGGGCGGGTCCTGGTACCGGGATACCTGCGCGATGGTCGACCCGGCGCGGCTGGCGCGCGGCCTGCGCCAGGCCTGCCTGGACGCCGGCGTGCGCCTGTTCGAGCACACGCGGGTCGACGCGATCCGCGACGACGGCGCCGGCCTGGTCCTGATGACGCCTTACGGCCGCCTGCGGACCCGGCAGGCCGCGCTGGCCACCGGCGCCTACAAGCCGCTGCTGCGCCGGATCGGCAGCTTTTTCGTACCGGTCTACGACTACGTGCTCGTCACCGAGCCGCTGTCCGCCGCACAGCGGGCCAGCCTGGGCTGGCGGAACCGGCAGGGGGCCGCCGACGCGGGCAACCAGTTCCACTACTTCCGGCTCACCGACGACGACCGGGTGCTGTGGGGCGGTTACGACGCCGTCTACTTCAACGGCGGCCGGGTCAGCCCGTCGCACGACCAGCGGCCTGAGACGTTCGCGCGCCTGGCCGGGCAGTTCTTCACCACGTTTCCGCAGCTGGAGGAGGTTGCGTTCGAGTACGCCTGGGGCGGCGCGATCGATACGTGCAGCCGCTTCTTCGCCTTCTACGGCACCGCGCGCCGGGGCCGTCTCGCCTACGCCTGCGGGCACACCGGCCTGGGCGTCGGAGCCAGCCGGTTTGCCGCGAACGTGATGCTGGACCTGCTGTCCGGGCAGCAGACCGAGCGGACCGCCCTGGAGCTGGTTCGCTCCCGCCCGGCGCCCTTCCCGCCGGAGCCGGCCCGTTCCGCGGTCATTCAGCTCACCCGGGCGTCGCTGGCCCGTGCCGACCGCGACGGGGGGCGGCGCAACCTGTGGCTGCGGACCCTGGATCGGCTCGGGCTGGGGTTCGACTCCTAAGCCACGCCCGTTCGGTCACCTTAGCCACGCCCGTTCCGTCACCGAGATTTTTTCTCGCCAAGCCGCGAGGTCGTGACCGAGCGTTCACCGGCGCATGAAACGATCTCGTCGAGGCACAGTACTCATGGGCCGGGCTCATGGGCCGGGTTCGTTGGCCGGCCTTAGCGGCTGGGTTTACCGGGTGTGGCCGGACGAAGGAGGAGACATGTCAGCGACGCCGCTGCGGGAACGGAAGGCGTGGCAGGCGCTGCAGCGCCATTATGACGAGATCGCCGGGCGCCACCTGCGCGACCTCTTCGCCGAAGACCCCGGCCGCGGGGAACGGCTCACCGCGGAGGCTGTCGGGCTGTACCTCGACTACTCCAAGAACCGCGTCACCGACGAGACGATGCGGCTGCTGGTCGAGCTGGCCGAGGAGTCCGGTGTGCCCGAGCGCCGGGACGCCATGTTCCGTGGCGAGCACATCAACGTCTCCGAGGACCGCGCCGTGCTGCACGTCGCGCTGCGCATGCCCGAGGGTGAGTCGCTGGTCGTGGACGGCGTGGACGTGGTGGCGCAGGTGCACGAGGTGCTGCGCCGGATGGCGGACTTCTCGAACCGGATCCGGTCGGGGGAGTGGACCGGCTACACCGGCAAGCGCATCCGCAACGTGATCAACATCGGCATCGGCGGGTCCGATCTCGGCCCCGTCATGGCGTACGAGGCGCTGCGGCACTACTCCACCCGCGACATCACGTTCCGGTTCGTCTCCAACGTCGACGCCACCGACTTCGTCGAGGCGACCCGGGATCTGTCCGCCGACGAGACGCTGTTCATCATCTCCTCCAAGACCTTCTCCACGCTGGAGACCATCACCAACGCCACCTCCGCCCGGGACTGGCTGGTCGGCGAGCTGGGCGATGAGGCCGCGGTGGCCAAGCATTTCGTCGCGGTCTCCACCAACGCCGAGCGGGTCCGCGAGTTCGGCATCGACACCGCGAACATGTTCGAGTTCTGGGACTGGGTCGGCGGCCGTTACTCGATGGACTCCGCGATCGGCCTGTCCATCATGGTGGCGATCGGCCCGGACCAGTTCGGTGAGCTGCTCGCCGGCTTCCACGCCATGGACGAGCACTTCCGCACCGTGCCGCTGGCGGAGAACCTGCCGGTGCTGATGGGCCTGCTGGCCGTCTGGTACCGCGACTTCTTCGGCGCCCAGACCGTCGGCGTGATGCCCTACGACCAGTACCTGAAGCGGTTCCCGGCGTACCTGCAGCAGCTCACGATGGAGTCCAACGGCAAGCACGTCACACTGACCGGGCGGCATGTGGACTACGACACCGGCGCCGTGTACTGGGGCGAGCCCGGCACCAACGGGCAGCACAGTTTCTACCAGCTCATCCACCAGGGCACCACGCTGATCCCGGTGGACCTGATCGGGTTCGGCAAGTCGCTGAATCCGCTGCGTGACCATCACGACAAGCTGTCCTCGAACGTCTTCGCGCAGGCCCAGGCGCTGGCGTTCGGCAAGACCGAGGCCGAGGTGCGGGCCGACGGAACGCCGGAGCGGGTCGTCCCGCACCGGGTGATGGAGGGCAACCGGCCGACCAACACGCTGCTGGCCGAGATCCTCACCCCCCGGCTGCTGGGCACGCTGGTGGCGCTGTACGAGCACAGTGTCTTCACGCAAGGGACGATCTGGGACGTCGACTCGTTCGACCAATGGGGCGTGGAACTGGGCAAGGTGCTGGCCCAGCAGATCATCCCGGAACTGGAAAGCAAGGACGAGCCGGCGCTCCACCACGACACGTCCACCAACGCCCTGATCCGCCGTTACCGCATGCTCAAGAACCGCTGAAGAACGGGGAGGCATACGTTTCATGGCCACTGACAAGCCGATGCAGCTAGGAATGATCGGGCTCGGCCGGATGGGCGCGAACCTGGTCCGCCGGCTGATGCGCGACGGCCACCACTGCGTCGTGTACGACATCAGCGCGGACGCGGTCAGCACCCTCGAGGCCGAAGGGGCCACGGGCTCCACCGATCTCGCCACTTTCGTCAACATGCTGGAAAGGCCGCGCGCGCTGTGGCTGATGATCCCGGCCGGCCTGGTGCAGCCGACGCTGGACAAGCTCCGCCCGCTGGTCGACGCCGACGACATCATCATCGACGGCGGCAACTCCTACTACCGGGACGACATCATCCGCGCCAAGGCGCTCAAGCCGGACGGCATCCACTACGTCGACTGCGGGACCAGCGGCGGGGTGTGGGGGCTGGAGCGGGGCTTCTGCCTGATGATCGGCGGGGAAGACGAACCGGTCGAGCGGCTGGATCCGATCTTCAAGACGATCGCGCCGGGCAAGGGCGACGCTCAGCCCACGCCCAGCCGGACCGATGACCGCAGCACCGCCGCCGAGGGCTACCTGCACTGCGGGCCGAACGGCGCAGGGCACTTCGTCAAGATGGTCCACAACGGCATCGAGTACGGCATGATGGCCGCGATCGCGGAGGGGCTCAGCATCATCGAGCATGCCGACGCGGGCAATCATATGGACGAGGTCGACGCCGAGACCACGCCACTGCGTGACCCCTGGGCGTACAAGTACAAGATCGACGTCGGCGAGGTCGCCGAGGTGTGGCGGCGCGGATCGGTGATCAGCTCCTGGCTGATCGACCTGACTGCCGACGCCTTCGCCAAGTCCCCGGACCTCAGCGACTACACCGGCCGGGTGTCCGACTCCGGCGAGGGCCGCTGGACCGTTCAGGCCGCCATCGACACCGGGGTGCCGGTCGGCGCCATCACCGCCGCCCTCTACGAGCGCTTCGAGTCTCGGGGCGACGGCGTGTTCACCGGCAAGGTACTGTCCGCCATGCGCTCCGGATTCGGCGGTCACCAGGAGAAGAAGGCGGACTGAGCAGATGATGTCGGCGAAGGCACCCGCACGTTCCGAGCCCCGGCCGGACAACCACGTCATCGTGCTGTTCGGGGCCACCGGTGACCTGGCTAAGCGCAAGCTCCTGCCGGGACTCTTCCACCTGGCGGTGGCCGGGCTGATGCCGGAGAAGTACCGGGTCATCGGCTCGGCCCCCGCGCAGTTCGCCCTGAGTACGGAGGAGTTCCGTGAGCACGCGCGCCAGGCGGCGGAACAGTTCGGCACCAGCAAGCCGGAGGGCGAGGCCTGGGACGCGTTCGCCGCGAACCTGTCGTTCGGCAGCGCGGATCCGGACCAGACCGGCCCGCTGGCCGGCGCGATCAAGGAGGCGGAGAAGCAGATCGGCGGCTCGCCCCGGCGCCTGTTCCACCTCGCGATCCCGCCGTCGGCGTTCGAGTCCGTGGTCGCGATGATCGGCGCCATGGATCTGGCGGCGGGCTCCCGCGTCATCATCGAGAAGCCGTTCGGTACCGACCTGTCCTCGGCCCGCGACCTGAACCAGAAGCTGCACAAGGTCTTCGACGAGTCGCAGATCTTCCGCATCGACCACTTTATGGGCAAGGAGTCGGTCGACAACATCCTGGCCCTGCGGTTCGCTAACGGGCTGTTCGAGCCGAGCTGGAACCGGCAGCATATCCGGTACGTCCAGATCGACGTGCCGGAGACGCTGTCCATCGAGGGCCGGGCCGACTTCTACGACAAGACCGGCGCCTACCGCGACATGGTCGTCACGCACCTGTTCCAGGTGCTCGGCTTCATCGCCATGGAGCCGCCGTCCACCATCGACGCCAAGGCCCTGCGGGCCGAGAAGGCCAAGGTCTACGACGCCCTGAAGCCGATCGACGTGCGGCACGTGGTGCGCGGCCAGTACGAGGGCTACCGCAGCGAGCCCGGCGTGCCGCCGGACTCCCAGACGGAGACCATGGTCGCCGTGCGGGCCGAGATCGACAACTGGCGCTGGGCGGGCGTCCCGTTCTTCCTGCGGTCGGGGAAGGACCTGGGGGCCAGCCGGCAAGTAGTGACGCTCGGCTTCCTCGAGCCGCCCCTGCGGATGTTCCGTATCGACCGGCAGGATGCGCCGGCCGGCTACCGGAACGAGATCGCCATCGACTTCGCCGACCCCGGTACGATCACGGTCAAGTTCCTGGCCAAGGAACCGGGCGCGGAGATGAGACTCGGCGAGGCGACGATGGTGTTCCGCTACGCGGACTGCTTCACGCAGGCCAATTCGCTGGAGGGGTACGAGCACCTGATCCTGCTGGCCATGCTGGGCGATCAGTCCCTGTTCACCAGTTCCGACGGCATCGAGCGGCTCTGGGAGATCTCCGAGCCGCTGCTGCAGAACCCGCCGCCGGTCGAGCCCTACGCCGCGGGCTCGTGGGGCCCGGAGCCGGTCATCAGCAAGCTGATCGCCCCGTTCCGCTGGCACCTTCCCGACGACCACTGACCGGGCGCCACTGACCGGGCAGCCACTGACCGGGCAGCCACTGACGGCGACAAT
>JBEKCN010000003.1:0-15447 GCA_050014855.1 Streptosporangiaceae bacterium
ACTGCGCTGTAGAAGGCGTTCTCCATCGCCTGCGGCATGGAATCAGACGCGTCGAAGCGTACGTCGGCTGCCCGGGTAAGGTTCTCCGCGAGGTCCCGTGAGACAGAATCTGGATAATCGGTGAGCGGTACCAGCCGGTTCACGGAGATCGCCCCGCTGTCCGGCCGGCTGATCCAGGCCTCCTGCGCCTGCGGTGTCGTCAGGTAGGCGATCAGCTCGCGGGCGCCTGGGGTTTCGTGGAACATCCCGAGCAGGTCGCCGGCGACCTCCTCGGTGCCCCGGCCCGCAGCTGTGACCGCGGGGAAGGGCACGAAGCGGAAGTCGGTTCCCGGCCGGGGATGCGCGCCGGAACCAGGAGGGCCGAGCCTGTCCTGAGTGTAGAAGCCGGTGATGAACGAGCCCTCGTGATCCAGGTAGCATCCCGGCGGGCTGCCGAACATCGGCTGTCCGGCCTGCCCGTAGTTGGTCAGCAATTCGGCCTCGGTGCTGCCGCGTACCTCTCCCGCGGTATTCGCGATCTGGCCGAACGCCTGCCATGCCCGGGCGACCGGCGCCGAAGTCCATGGCAGTGTGCCTGCCACCCAGCGGTCATAGGCCTGCGGGCCGGACTGGTGCAGCAGGATGTCCTCGATCCAGTCCGTCCCCGGCCATCCGGAGCTGGAGCTGTCCTCGAATCCCATGCACCATGGGGCGGTGCCGCCCGCCGCCAGGCTAGCGGCCAGCGTCGTGAGCTGTCTCCAGGTCAGGTTCGGTGACGTGAGGCGGGCGAGGTCCCGGGCCGGTAGATTCCGCGGGTCATACCAGATGACGCTCTTCAGCGCCGCCTTGACGATGATCGCGTAGTAGTGCATGGCACCGGACGGCCCCGCCGCCTGCATCAGCCTCAGCCAGCCAGGCCCGTACTCGCTGGTCAGCCTCGCCGGGTTCAATGCAGGGTCGATGGGAGCCAGCATCCCGGCCGCCGCGTCTTGGCGCAGCTCGCCCGGCGTGGCCAGGACCGCCAGGTCCGGGGGATTGCCGTCTTTCAGATCGCTGGCGAGAACGGCGCTTGCGTCGCGCGTCCCTGTGTAGTCAACCCGGATGCCGTACTTCTGCTCGAAGCCGCGGACCATGGCCAGGAAGCCGCCCTGCTCGTTCCCCGTCCACGAGCCGAGCACGGTGACCGTTTCGCCGGTCGGCTGGCTAGTACAGCCGCACAGGGCGGACGCTGCGACGAGCATGAGCGTGAACAGGACAGACATACGGGTCACTGTCACCCCCGGTATTCATTCAGGCGGGGCCTGAATCCGACATAGGCGAGAACCGCAATCGCGGCGGCGAGCGCCGGGATTCCGATGGCCAGGCCATCGGTGTTTGCGGCGGATGCCAGGTCGGCGTCGAGCGCGCTGCTCGCTCGCTGCGTCGCTACCACGTTCAGGCCACCTGATGACGTTGCGGAGACGGCTGGAGTCGTGTTCGCCCGCAATGTCGAGGCCTCGGCGTCCACTGCCCTTATCTGAACCGCCCACACCTCGGTGAGCCTCGGGAGCGCGGTGCTCCTGGCGGCGGCGAAGGCTGCGTCGGCATGCAGAGTGGCGATGATCAGCCAGGCGGACAATCCGCACGCGGCCACGGCGGCCAGCAACATGGGGAGACTGATCACCCGCTTGAATCTGCGCTGCAGGAACGCTTGCCCGGCTGCGATGCCGATGATCGTACCCAGAGCAGGCACAGCGAACGCGAGCATCAGCGCGGGGTCGGCCCACGGCGATGCGAGCCGGCCGTGCAGCGCTTGCTGACTGGGCCCCGCAAGCTTGTCGATGCTGGCGAGCAGGCCGCCCTGCGGATCGCGCATTGCGTTCCCGGCGTACGTAAGGTAGGCGAATCCAAGGTCGTCCTTGCTGGCCGACCCCAGAGCTATGTCTCTGCGGTACGCGGCGTCCGCCTGCTCGACCAGGCCCTGATAGGTCACCAGCTGTCCGCTGATCGTCTGCAGCACTGCGCTGTCCGAACTGCCAGGCGATTGGAGTGCCGCGAGCCGTTCGAGCGCTTCCCCCGCGGTGGTGATGTCGTTCTGGTACTGCTGCCCGGGGCCGGTGAGCTGTGCCGCGCCCGACCGGAAGCTCTGCCACGCCGCACGATCCGCATCGGATAGTTCCGCACGTGCCTGAACCGCGTCAAGGTACGCCGGGGACGCGGTGTCACGGGTCGACTGAGTAACGGCCTGCAGGCCCCGCTGCAAGATCGTCGCCGTGAGCCAGAACACGACAGCCGCGGCGAACAGCGTGATGAGCAGCTGCCTGAGCCGGGTCGGCGTGCTTCGCCGCGGACGGCCCGATGGGGCGGGCGCTGCTGGCATCGCTAAGCTCGGTGCGGACACGCCAGACCCGTCCCTTCGCGTCTCGTTCACCCGACAGTACCGCTTCGAGGCGGGGCCCGCGCAGAGGTTGGTGGGGCGGTCCGAGGAGGGTCCGCGGGGCGGTATAAGTGAGGCCTGTCGCACGGGACAGATGCCACCGCGGAGAGGCCGACAGCGGCGACCGTGATCAGGGATGCGCCGATGGCGGGCTGTCAGATGGCGCGGATAGTGATCACTGTCCAAGCCCCGAGGTGGATGCGATCACCGTCGCGCAGGGGCACCCGCACCCCCGCGGCTATTTCGCTACCGTTGACAACGGTGCCGTTCTCTGACCCTGGATCAAGGACCACCCAGCTGCCGTCCAGTTCAGCGATTAGCACTGCGTGCAGCCGCGAGATGCCCGGGTCAGTGGGCGGGCCCGTCAGGTCGATCTCGGGCTCCAGGCCCTGCGATGCGCTGCGCCGCCCGATGCGCATCTCCGGCCCGGCCAGCGGGAACCGGCGCTCCGGGCAATATCCCGGAAACTTCAGCGTCGCCGCATCCGGGCCGCTGGCCGCCACCACGTACTCGAAATACGCGTAATCGCTGGCCACCGCCGCCGTCCAGGCCACCGGACCGCCCGCCGCTGGCGCGAGATCGGTGGCCTCTGGGGCGGGCCTGCCGGGCGCTGGTGCCGGCTCACGGGAGGCTGCCGGACCGGTCCCTGGCCGCGCGGCGGCGACACCTTCAACCGAGCCACCCCCATCCCCGCCGGGCGCAGCCCTCGCTGCCGGGGCGGCCGCCGGGGCCTCGCCAGCATCGAAGTCGAACCCGCAGGACTCGCAGAACCGGCCTGACCTGGCCGTCCCGCATCGCGGGCAGGGCGCGGCGGGCACCTGTGGCTGCGGCTCCCGCGGCGGGACGGCCGGAGGCCTAGCCAGGAGGCTGGCAGAAACGCCGATCCTGATTCCGCAGACGTCGCAGAAGTCGCTGCTCGCCGACGGATGGCCGGCCGGGCAGGTTGGCATCTCTTCTCCAGCTCCTCTCTTCTCCAGCTCCTCTATGCCCGCAATTTCCGGTGCCCGCAGTTCCCTGCCAGCTACTTCCTGGTCCTGACCGTCTTGGTCGATCTGGTGTCGAGCGCCATCTCATCGGCGTCCTCGACCCTCTTCTTCAGCCGCACGGTCCCGGTCGCCGCGTCCACCACCTCGACCACCTCGGCCAGCAACCTGGCCGTGTCCTTGTTGCCGGATTGCTGGGCAAGCGCCACTGCCCGGCCCAGCTTGGCCGTCGCGGTGTCCTCGTCACCCTGCTTGCGGGCCTCCAGCCCCTCCTGAATGACCTGGGCAAGTTCGGCCTGGCCGGTGTAGTGCGCAACATGCTTGTTGATGCGGGTCGACAGCGCCTCATCATCGGTCCAGATCGCCCGCACCAGCCCCTGGCCCAGCACCTCCGGCCCGGAGGATGAGTCGGCGACCAGGCTCACCCGGCCAGCCAGCATCTCCTGGCCGACGGCGCCCGGGGTGACTTGCACGCAGAGATGGTAATCACGGCTCTCTCCAGCACCCCAGGCGCCGGTCGGGTAAACGCCCGCTTGCGGGCCCGAATCGGTGCGGCGGCCCGTCAGGTCCTCCACGGCCGGCGCCACCTGCTTGACGAACTGGATGGACGCATGCTGCGGCGTCCAGATGCGCAACGACACATCGGCGACCTGCTTGCCCATCGCCGCGGCCATCATGGCCGAGAAATCGGTGGCGAGCCCGGCCGGGTCGGGCACGATGTCGACGGTGCCGAGCAGGCTGGTGGAGATCCGGCGGAGTTCGGCCACCTCCCAGTCGGTGCCAACACCGCGGCAGTCGCAGCTGAAAGCACCTTCGCAGAGCCTTATCGCAGAGCCCAGGTCATCGGAGCTCTCGTGCTCATCCTTGCCGTCGGTCAGCAGGATGGCATGCCGCAACTGGGCCGGGTGGGAGGCGAACACCTGGTATGCGAGGCGCAGCCACTGCCCGATCGCGGTCCCGCCCCGCGGCCGCAGGGCCGAAACGGCCCGCTTCGCGGACTCCCGGGCCTGCGGGTCGGCGACGGCCAGGCTGCCATCGGACGGGAAGACCGGCGCGGCGTGCTCCGTGCCCGCGATCACGGCGAAGGCCACGCCGTCGCGTATCACGTCCACTGCCGCGGCGGTGGCCGCGCGGGCTTCGGCGATCTTGCTCCGGGGGACGCTCATCGACCCGGAGCAGTCGATGATGATGATCTCCGCCCTGTCCGTTACCGCGGCCGGTGCCGCGGCCGCCGTGCCCGCCGTCGTCACCGTGACGATAGCGTTGACGTCCCGGGTCCCTTCGGGCAGGTATTCATTCTGGTAGATGTCGACCGTGAAGTCGGGCTGGCTCATCGATGAGTTCTCCTCGGCATCGGATCAGGTGAGACCGGCGGGCACTGGCGGCGGTCCGGGGGGAGCGGGGGGAACGAGGCCAGGACGACGGTCACATTGTCCATTCCGCCGGCGTCGAGCGCGAAGCTGACCAATCTGCGAGCCGCGCCGAGCGGGTCGGTGAGCGCGCCAGGCAGGGCCAGCTCAGCCAGCTTGGCCGCCTCGGGCTGGTAGTTCCACAGCCCGTCCGAGCAGAGCAGCAGGGCACCGGGCCCGGACGGCTCGAACCGCATCACGTGGGGCACCGGATCGCTGAGGTCCGCGCCAATCCAGCGGGTCACCGCATGTGCCTGAGCTGAGGTGAGAGCGCCGGTCTCCGAGAGCAGCCCCGCGGCGACCATCTCCTCGACGACGGAGTCGTCCCTGGTGAGCTGCTGGGCGGCGGCGGAATCATGCCCGGCGGCCAGCCAGTAGGCACGGCTGTCCCCCAGCCAGCACACGATAGCGGCCTCGCCGGTCAGCACAGCGGAGACGAAGGTGGCCGATGGCGGGTCTCCCGGCGGCCCGGCCAGCCCTGCTACCGCTTCCGTAGCGGCGCGGACCGCCGCGGTCGAAGCCGCGAGCGGATCCGCGCCCGTGCGCACCGCTGTGAGCAGAACGCGTGCCGCCGCCCGCACCGCCGCCAGGGAGGCCTCGTCGGGACGGGCGGAGCTGGAAACCCCGTCGCAGACCACCGCCATCACGGCCGGGCCGGTCGCGGTGTCAGCGGTGGCGAGCGCCATGGCGTCCTCATTGCGATGATGCCGCAGGCCGCGATCGGTCACGCCGGCCACCATCCCGTGGTCGACCTCCTGGTGATCACGGCCCGACCGCGCCCTGCGGCCGCAGGACTCGCAGAAGCCGTCCGCGCTGATGCGTGACGAGGAGCAGGACTCACATACCCGGGGCCCGCCGCCCGCACCATCGCTGACCCAGGCCGGGGCCAGTTCCGCTCCGCAGGACTCGCAGAAGCTGTCGGTGGCCTCGACCGGCTCGCCGCAGCCGTGGCACACCCCAGAGGCCGCCGCGGCAGTTCCCGCCATCACAGCCAGGTCCTCGGGCGGACCTCGTTCGCCCTGTCCACCAGATCGACCCGCCGCGCCTGGTCGGGCGCCAGCCTGGCCAGCGCCCGGTAGCACTGCTCCAGCCCGGAGCGCAGCGCTTCCTCGGTCGGCTCATGGCCAAGCAGGCGGCCGTCGCCCACTGCCTGCCCCGCTGTCACGGCATCGAGCGCGGCCGCCAGAATCTCGGCCGTGAGGTGCTGCCGCCGGGCGGCGTCCAGCATCAGGCGGTCCAGCCGGCCGGCCGCTTCCCGCAGATCGCCGAAACCGGCCCCGGCTTGGCCGGTGCGGGTGAGGTGAATCCGCACCGCCGCGATCTGCGCGACCACGTGATGACTGGATGTCTGCGGCACCGCGGCCAGCGCGATGATCGCCCCGGCCCGGTCATCCGCCGCCAGCCTGGCCCTGGCCAGGCCGAACGCGGCGCTGACGTGGGACCGGTCGAGCGTCCATACACGCTCGAAGTAGCGGGCGGCGCTCGCCTGGTCTCCCGCGGCCTCGGCCGCGAACCCGAGCGCCAGCTGGGGCGCCAGCTCCCCGGGGAGCGCGTCGTAGACCGCGTCGAACGCGGCCTGCGCCGCCTCCGGCCGGCCAGCGGCCAGCTCACGAAGCCCCTGGTACCAGGTGGTCCGCCAGTCTGCATGGTCACCGGCGGCCAGCTCAGCCAGGGTAGTGGCGGCGCGGTCCAGCGACCCGGTGACGACGAGGGCACGGGCAAGAGCCAGCCGGGTCTCGGCCGACTCGGCCACCGCCGCCGGCGTCCCGGCTTCGCCGCGGACAGCAGCGGACAGGGCAGCCGTCATCTGCGCCGGGTCCAGCGTGCTCAGCGTGGTCAGGTAGCCAGCGGCAGGATCGGTGACGTCCACCTGCGGCACCGGCAGCCCCGCCGCGATCTGCGCAGGCTGTGGCAGCGCGCCAGAGGCCGTCGCCCAGTCGCTGCCATCCATCTCCCCGGCCTCGGTGCCGACCGCCTGCAACTCGGGGCTGAACAGCGAGGAGAAGGCCGGCCGGGGATTGCCGTCACCGGCTGCGAGGACCTCGCGCAAGACGCCGGTCAGCTGTTCGGCCATGTCGCCCGCTGACGCAAAGCGGCGGCCGGGGTCAGGGTTGGTAGCCCGGCGCAGCAGCCGGTAGAACGACTCCTGCCGGGCGAGCAGCGCCACGGTGGCCGGGTCGGGAAGCGTGTGCCGGTAGGTGCTGGTGTACCCGGTGAACTCGAAGGTGAGCACCGCCAGCGCGCGCCCGACCGTGTACAGGTCGGAGGACGGGGAGGGCCCGTCGGCCGCGATCTCTGGTGCCTGGTAGCCGACCGTTCCGTAGATGGGGCTGTCCTCGTCGTCGATCCGCCGCACGCCGCCCATGTCGATGAGCTTGAGCATTTCTTCTGCCTGGATCACGTTATCCGGCTTGAAGTCGCAATAGACCAGCCCGCGGCTGTGCAGGTAGCCGAACGCGCGCAGCACCTCGATCGCGTAGGCGAGCGCATGCTCGACCGGCACCGAACGGCCGGCTTTCCGCTCGTCGAGCAGGATCTGCCGGAGCGAGCGGCCGCCGACGTACTCCATCACGATGTATCCGGCCGTCTCGCCGCTGCGCGGATCGGTGTGCTGGACGAAGTTGTAGATCCGCACGATGTTGGGATGATCCACGGCCGCCAGGAACTGTCGCTCCGCGACCGCGGCGGCCATGGCGTCGGCGTCCCCCGTGTTGACCAGGCCCTTGAGCACCCGCCAGCTGTCGCTCACGTTACGGTCCCTGGCCAGGTAGATCCAGCCGAGCCCGCCGTGTGCCAGGCACCCGAGCACCTCGTACTGGCCGCCGAGGAGATCCCCCGCCTGCAGCTTCGGGCTGAACGAGAACGGGGTGCCGCAGTTGCGGCAGAAACCGTCGGCCAGCCCGGGCCGCCCGTCCCCGGAGCGGCCGACGGGACGCTCGCAGCTCGGGCAGAATCGCCTGCTCTCAGGCACTTGCGGGTCCGCGAGTATCGCGCTGGCGGGGTCATGGGCGGGGACCGGCGGGATCTCCACCAGGCCCGCCCCCAGGTTCCCCCGGGACGACCGGCCGGTGCTCCCGTGCGTGCCACGGGTGCCCGCGCTGCCGCCCGTCCCCGCCGAGACCGGGAACGAGCCCCGATCCCGGTCGGCCGTGGTGACTGGTACCGGCGCGGATGCGGCGGCCATCCCGCACACGGTGCAGTACCCGCCGTCGATGGTGCCGCCGCAGCCCGGCTGCGTACAGCTGGCTGGTCCCGCCGGGATCGCGAAGGCCGGCGCCGAGGCTGGTGCGGCGGCCATCCCGCAGACGGTGCAGTACCCGCCGTCGATGGTGCCGCCGCAGCCCGGCTGCGTGCACTGGGTCGCTGCCACGGTCATTACGGCTCCCCCCGCCCGCCCAGCCCCAGGATCGCCCGCTGGTAGCGCGTCACCGCAGCCGCCGCGACCGCAAGGTCGCACGGCGCCGTCCACAGCGGGTCATGGGCCTGCTCATAGAGCTTGGTGAGTTCGGTGTCCTCGGCGGCTCCCAGCCGCGCCGCCCTGGCCTGGTAGGCGTCCAGCAGGCCGCGCAGCTCATCACGCCTGCCCATGAGTGCCGCCGCCGCTCGCTGCGCGTCCCGGTACCGCTGCGTGGCAGCTGCCGCCTCCGCCTGGACGATATCCAGCTCCGCCGCCAGCCGGGCCCACCGCCCCGCGGCCCTCAGTTTGCCCAGCGCGGCCAGCCGCGCCTCCAGGCCCGCGGCATCGGCTGGCGGCGGCAGGTCAGCGGCAGCGATCTTCGCGGCGGCCCGGGCCCGGGCGGCAGTTGCGTCCTCGAAAGCGGCTGTCGCCGCCGTGACGGCCGCGGCCGCCGCGCCGATCCGCCGCTGTGCGTCCTCCCTCAGCCGGGCGATGTCACCGACCCGCGCCACCACCGCTTCGGCCTGCTGGCGCAGCCGGTCCAGCCGGGTGGTGTCGACGCCGCCCCCGTGCCAGAGCGCCAGCGGGTCCGAGTTCAGCACGTCACGCAGGCTGCCCAGTTCCCCCCCGGTCGCCGCGAGCGCGCCGGTCAGCTCATTGTCGCCGAGGTCCCCCAGCTGCTCCTGCGCGCTGGCCAGCTTGTCGCCGATCTCGCTGAGCCCGTCCGCTGTCTCGTTCCATACACTCTCGGCCGCAGCCACAACGTCGGCCACGCTGGCGAAAAGGCGCTTCATCTCCCGCACCGCCGCGGCCAGGGTCAGATCAGAGCGGCCGGTTTCGGTGACTTCCCGCCGCGCGAGCGGCACTGTGCGCGTGAGCTCCACCGACGCCCCGTTCAGGATGGTGGTTATCTGTGCCAGTTCCCGGCCGGATGGCCGGCGCGCTCCGGCCAGCAGCTCGCCGGCTTTGTCCAAGACCGCCGCATATGCAGTGAAGATCTCCCACAAGGTGGCCAGGTCGGCGGCGGCCGCTTCCCACCGCCGTTTCGACTCGCCGGCCAGGGCTGCCCCGGCGAGCATCCGCTTTCCGAAACTGCCATCCAGGTCGAGCAGGTTTGCCTGGATGCTGTCGCGCTCGGCCGTCGCGGCCACCACCGCGGCGGCGGCCTGCTCGCGGGTCATCTCCATCGTCATCGGCCTGCCCTTGTAAGGCGCTGGCGGGGGTACCAGGACCGGGGCACCGGCCCGGTCACGGCGGTCCCCGCCCACGCGGGCCGATGGCATGACCCATGCACAACGACCCGCTCCCTCCACCCGCCCGGCCAACTGGTCATTACGCACGGATCGGCTTACCGACAGAACCATTCTCAGTTTGGCGCACCCAACGGCCCATCTCACCACAGAAGACGCCACGAGCGGAGGCCGATGAATAGGTCACCGGGACGGGACCGGGAAGCTAGGCGAGGAGGAGTGTACATATGTTGGCGCGGCTGCTGTTGGCGCGGCTGCGTAAAGGAGAAGGATGAGCTGGCGATTGGCGTGACGTGCTCCGCGTTGCTTGGCGCTCTGGGTCGAGGAAGCCATGGGCCGGCAGCCGTGGTGAACCGGATGGGGTGGGAGCAGGTGCCGGTGGTGGCGAGCTGACGTTCCCAGGCCCGGAAGTCACCCTACGTCACCGTGTCATCGCAAATGGGGGCTCCCGCCCATACCGGCAATCTGGGTTAGCCGGATTTAAACTGTCAAGTCGCACGGTCAGATCGGCAGTGTAGTCTTGACGGTCAGGGAGGTTCAGACAGGGATGACCTCCTACTGCGGGCACGGATGCCAACCCCGGATGAACTGCGAATGCTGGAGTTGAACCCTGGCGTGCCGGTCGTTCAGGTGCTGCATATCGACTACGACCCAGACGGCAGAACGTTGCAGGTCGCAGACGATCTATATGCCGCTGACCGCCACGAATTCGCATTCGAGTGGTCAGAGCCGGGCGAGGCCGCATGAGTGAATGGCCGCGCAATTGGGCCGACCTGATTCGCGGCATCGGCTGCGAGATGTGCGAAAACGGGCGGCCCGATGCCAACTCCTACGGGGTGCGAATCCATGCGGGCCGTTATACAGATGCCTACCTTCAGCGCGCCGATGTACAGCGCGGATACACATTGGTCATCTGGCGGGGGCATCACGTTAATGAGCCAACTGAACTAGACGAAGCGGAGGCGTCGGGTTACTGGGCTGAGGTCCTGACTGTCGCGCGAGCGCTGATCAGCGTGTACAAGCCACTCAAGATGAACTATGAGACATTGGGGAATTCGCTCCCGCATCTGCACACGCATTTGGTTTCGCGATTCACCGACGATCCCCGGCCAGGGCAGCCGTTCCCGTTGTCCGCGCAACAGCCGGATGCGAAAGTCCCAGAAGCACAGCTATGGGCCGACGCGAAGACACTGCGCAAGTTGCTCGGCCACGAGTAGCCCTTTTGGCCCTCTGGTGCCTTAGGGACCTGTTACAACTTTCTCTGCAGCTTCAAGCGCGCGCCTTCGGCGCGCCGGGCCTGACGGCCTGGCGGTGGCTTCGAGCGCGAGCGCGCATCACCGAGGGGAGAGAAGCGGCCGGGGTGCAAGACCCGGCACCTATCGGGAGGACGGGGGAAGAGCAGGACAGACCTAGTAGTGAGGTTCGCCCTTGCCTTCCGCGTGCACCCGGGTGCTCCGCGCTGCGGCGTCGACGTCATGAATGGGAGCATGCTGACGGCGCCGCCTCCAGTCATACACGGCGGCACCGGCTAGCAAAACCACCACTATGGCAACCATGGCCAGTAATACGGGCATTACGATCTCCTTCCAGAGGTGTGCTCAGCGTACGCCTTCCGAAAGGACCTGCCTACAGCACGGACAATGCAGGATCGGAGCGTAGATAGCTAGAGGCATCAGAGACGAACCCGCCCGCGCTCCTCTGCAGTTCCGGTCCGCGAGCAGGGGTCTGCCGACGGTTCGCATCGAAAGCGTCCCCGTGCCAGCCGCGTGCCAGAACGGAGCGGAAACCGGAGACATTGAGCTGTGGCGAGACGATGAATAAACCAGCTCTCACCAGGAAAGCAACAGTTGCCCGCTGTCCACAAAACGACCTCCTAAGCGGTAGGTCGAAGGTTCGAATCCTTTCTCGGGGCGCCACTCCGCTCAGATTCGGCAGGCGCTCGGCACGGGCCGACTGCCCGGGACGCGGCCCGACATCGCCATCACCTTCCGTGACGGGCTACCGGGGGCGGGACGCCGGTTCCCTGTTTGGCCCCGGGCATCTTGGGGTATATCGGGCGGAGCTTCAGCCTGTGCCGGCACAGACGAGAAGGGCCACGCGCCAGAATTCTCCCGTCACTTTGCTGGCGGCGCTCGTCCCCGGCTCACCCGCAGTGGCGTAGACACGGCCGCGAGGAGGCGCCCGGTGGTATCGGAAACAAGAGATGCGCAGCCATCCGGGCGGAGCGTCCTCGAGGAGCTCGACTCGCGTATCCCGACGGGCTTCTACTATTACCTGGCGGTGCTGGCCTGCATCGGCGGATTCCTGTTCGGGTACGACACCTCCAACATCGGCTCGGCCCTGGGCTTTATTCCCTACCATTTGTCCAGCTTCGCAACCGGTTACCTGGTAGCCGGGGCATCGCTTGGCGCCGCAGCGGGCGCCCTGATAGCCGGTCCTCTGACAGACCGGTTCGGACGTAAGTCACTGCTCGTCGGTGACGCTGCGATCTATGCGATCGGCGCGATCCTGTCAGCGGTCACCATCAATGCCCTCATGCTGGTCGCGTCCCGGACACTCATCGGGCTGGCGATCGGAGCGGACTCGGCGATCGCCACCTCCTATATCGCCGAGTTCGCGCCCCGCAGCCGGCGCGGCCAGCTCAGCATCATCCAGCAGTGGATGATCACCGTGGGCATCCTCGTCTCCTACCTGGTCGCCCTGCTCATCCTCAAAGTCGCGCCGGGTTCGGCGGGCGGCCTGGACTGGCGGCTCATTCTCGGCATCGGGGCGATTCCCGCGCTGGTAGCCGTCGCGCTGCGGGCCCGGATGCCAGAGTCGCCCCGGTGGCTGATGCTGAACGGGCGCTACGCCGACACGGCGAAGGCATTCGGCCAACTGGGCATGGAAGTGAGTGAAGAGGAAGCCAAGCAGGCCGCAGACGAACTCGCCCAGGTGGAGCAGGTACGGCGGCGGAAAACCGCATGGACCGCCGGCGTCAGGCGAGCGCTGATCGTTGTGTGCGTCTTCTTCATCTTCCAGCAGATCTCCGGGATCAACGTGCCGTTCTACTACGGCCCGACGCTACTGGGCAGCTATTTCAGCAGCGGGACGTCGACCGCTATCAGCACGGCCACGGCCGGCGTCGAGGTGACCGCGATCCTGGGCGCCGTCAACGTGATCGCGACCTACTTCGCGTTCCGCTGGATCGACAAGGTGGGCCGCCGCCCGCTGGCCATGTGGGGCTACGCGGGCATGGCGGTGTTCATCCTGGTCGCGGCAGTCGGAGTGGGATTCCTGACCGGCGTGCCGAAGACCGTGCTGGTGATGGTCGGCTTCTCGTTCTTCATCACCTCCTTCGCGATCGGCGTAGGCGGCACCGGCTGGCTGATCCAGGGCGAGGTCTTCCCCACCGCGGTGCGGGGCCGGGCGGCCGCCATCGGCGCGAGCGTCGACTGGATCGCCAACTTCGCGCTCATCGAGGTGTTCCCGGCCTGGCATAACGCGATCGGGCTGGGCTGGGTGATGGTGTGCTTCGCTGTGATCGCGGTCCTGGCCATCGGGTTCGTCTACCGGTGGCTGCCCGAGACGAAGGGGCTGTCAGTGGAGCAGGCGGTCCGCGTCTTCGAGCGGCAGGCCGAAGGCCGCAAGGCGTCAGCCTAGCGATTCCCGCCCGGGCGGGTAGAGGGAGTTCAGGCTGGGGCAAAACGGAGCCTTAGCCCGAGCCTGCGCAGCCCGGCTTGAGCCGCGGTTATTCCGTGGGGGCCGTTTACGGCTTGCGCGGGCGGGGCGGCGGCCCGGTGATGATGGACCGCAGTTTTCCCCACTTCTCGTAGAAGAGGTGGCCGGGCATGGGAACCAGCGGCTCTGTCACCACGGGCGTGAACTCCATCTGTGCGAGCACGTCGCGCTCCAGGTCGATGCCGGGGGCGAGCTCGGTCAAGGTCATCCTCCCCTCGTGCAGCTCGAAGACGGCGCGTTCGGTCACGTACAGGATCCGCTGGCCTCGCCGGGTCGCCTCGGCGCCGCTGAAGGTGATCTGCTCCACCGCCGAGACGAACTTCTTAAATCTGCCCTCCTTGGTGACTTGGAGCCGGCCGTCGCCGGTTGCGACCTCGAGGCCTCCGGCGGTGAACGAACCGCAGTAGATGACGGTCTTCGTAGCCTGGGTGATGTTGATGAAGCCGCCTGGCCCCACGTCATGGCCGCTGAAGCGGCTCACGTTGACGTTGCCGTGCTGGTCGGTCTGCGCCAGGCCCAGGAAGGCCATATCGAGCCCCCCGCCGTCGTACCAGTCGAACATGGCCGCCTGCTCGATGAGTGCCTGGGCGTTGCGCGACGTGCCGAAGAACAAGTCCGCCCCCGGTTCACCGCCCACCGCGCCGGGCTCGGTGGTGAGGGTCACCATCTCGTCGACCCCCTCCTCGGCGGCCAGCCCGCCCATGGCGTCGGGATAGCCGACGCCGAGGTTGACGACCGCACCGGGGACGAGCTCCATGGCCGCGCGCCGGACCACCACGGCGCGCGCGCCCAGGGGAGGCGGCTTGGCCGCTGTCCGGGGGACCCGCAAATCCCCGGACAGCGCCGGGTCGAAGCCGCCGGCCGTCTGGGGATGAAACTCGGGAGAGGAGGCGACCACCACGTAATCGACCAGCGGGGCGGGGACCCGCACATGCTTGGGGTGCAGGGTGCCGGCCTGGGCCACGTACTTCACCTGGGCGATCACGATGCCGCCGCTGTTCCTGGCCGCCTCGGCCATCGGGAGCTGGCCCAGGAGGAGCGCCTCTTCGTCCAGGGTGACGTTACCCAGCTCGTCGGCGGTGGTGCCCCGTATCACCGCCACGTCGATGGGGAACGAGGGGTACAGGAGGTACTCCTGTCCCTCGATCTCGATCACCTTCACATAATCGGCGGTCGTCGCCCGGTTCATCCGGCCGCCACCGAGGCGGGGGTCGACGAAGGTGCCGATGCCGACGTGGGTGATGAGGCCTGGGCGGTGGGCGGCGATCTCCCGGTAGAGCTGGGCCTCGACTCCCTGGGGGATGCAATAGGCCTGGCATTGGTTCTCCTCGATGAGGTGGGCCATCGCCGGGGCCGCGCCGGTGTGGCCGCCGATCCACTTGGTGACCAGGCCCTCGTGCCCGAGGTGGGCGACCCCGCTCTTCTGCCAGTTGCCAATGCCGGCGGCATGTACGAGGGCGAGGTCCCGCGGGTGCCCGCGGTCCCGGAAGGCCCTTTCGATGGCGACCGCCACCTCCTCGGCGACCCCGCACATGACGATGCCGGTCATCCCGAGCGTGACGCCGTCGGGGATCCGAGCCACCGCTTCATCCGCCGAGAGGAATTCCGCCATGGGTGAGCCTCCTGTCCGTCCAGCAGCGACTGGTGGTTTGAGCGAATGAGTGATTGATGCCTGGTCGGTGAGCGCGGCGTCGCTTGCCCGCAGTGTTCGTCTCCCCGGCGTGATCACTCGGCTGGTCTGCTGTCATTGTCACCTACGCCTGCGGCTGGCCGCCCGATCAGCCGTCTTCTCCAGGCTAGAACTCCAGGTCGACCTGGGCGGAACGCTGCCATCCGATGAGCGGCGCCCCTAATGGCCGGGCCGCCCGCGGAGGCTTTCCGCAGAACTGAACGCCGCCCGGGCGCGCTAGGAACTGTCCTTTCGGCCTATCGGCGTAACAGCTTGGCAGTGCCTGAAACGCTCTTGGCCGCGTAGTCCCTGGTTGCCTGCGTCCCGTGCGGCCTGCCGCAAGGCGAGCGCGACAACAAGCGGAAACAGGCCCTGAACCGCCGACGTCAGCCGCTCGACCATGCCCAGGTCACCGCCGCCGTCTCGTGCTGCGATCAGAAGCCAGCAAGACAACCCGGCGAAGATCACGGTCACGGTCGCGCAGCCGTAGACACTGAGGATCCACGATTGCGTCGGCGCGCGCCTGGCGACAAGTACGGGCCAGACCGCTGTCGTGACGACGCAGCTCACCGCGAAGGCGAGGTGGCGCGGCGTCGGGCCCGTGGCCGGTTCCGGAGTGGCGGC
>JBEKCN010000004.1:0-15358 GCA_050014855.1 Streptosporangiaceae bacterium
AGCGGCCGTGAGCTGACCGTCTGGACCGACCAGCCTGGCGTCCAGTTCTACAGCGGCAACTTCCTGAACGGCACGCTGGTGGGCATCAGCGGCAAGACCTACCGGCAGGGCGCGGGCTACACGTTCGAGACCCAGCACTTCCCGAACTCCCCGAACCAGCCAAACTTCCCGTCCACCGAGATCAAGGCCGGGCAGACCATCAACTCGACGACAGTCTTCGCGTTCTCGTCCTGATCTGCTCGTCCTGATCTGCTCGTCCTGGCCGGTGATTTTCGGTGCGGCCTGGCGGCGCATGCCGCCAGGCCGCACCAGTTTGACCATAGGATTCAACCCGTGGCGACGAAGACTGCGGCCGCGCCGCGCGGCCAGGAAACCGGGGCTCAGGCCGGGACTCAGGCCGGGGCCGCGACACCCGGCCGGCTGCTGCTGCTCGACGGGCACTCGCTCGCCTACCGGGCGTTTTTCGCGCTGCCCCCGGAGAACTTCTCCACCACCACGGGACAGCCGACGAACGCCGTCTACGGGTTCACGGCCATGCTCATCAACGTGCTGCGCGACGAGCAGCCCACCCACGTCGCGGTGGCCTTCGACCGCAGCGAGCCGACCTTCCGGCACGAGCAGTACGTCGAGTACAAGGCGAACCGGCGGGAGACGCCGGAAGACTTCCGCAGTCAGCTCAGCCTGATCTTCGAGGTGCTGGACGCGCTCGGCATCGCCCGGCTGAGTGCGCCCGGTTACGAGGCCGACGACGTGATCGCCACCCTGGCCACCCGGGCCGAGAACGAGGGCATGGACGTGCTGATCGTCACCGGCGACCGGGACGTCCTGCAGCTCGTCGACGGCCACGTCACGGCGCTGCTGACCCGGCGGGGCATCACCGAGATGTCCCGCTTCACCCCCGAGGCCGTCGAGGAGAAGTACGGCCTGACCCCGCAGCAGTACCCGGACTTCGCCGCCATCCGCGGCGACCCCAGCGACAACCTGCCCGGCATCCCCGGGGTGGGGGAGAAGACCGCGACCAAGTGGATCCAGCAGTTCGGCTCGCTGGAGGAGCTGGTCAACCGGGTCGACGAGGTCAAGGGCAAGGCCGGCGACGCGCTCCGCGAGCACCTCGGTGACGTGCTGCGGAACCGGCAGATGACCGCGCTGGTCCGGGACGTCCCGCTGACCGACATCGGGGCGGGCCCGGAAGAGCTGATCCCGCGGGTCTGGGACCGGGAGCAGATCCACCAGCTCTTCGACACGCTGCAGTTCCGGGTGCTGCGCGAGCGGCTCTACGCCACGCTGCCCGACGGCATCTGCGGGGTCGCGGCGGCGGAGTCGGCCACCGCCGAGCCGGCCGCCGGCTTCGAGGTCGAGGTGAGGTTGCTCGGCCCGGACGAGGTGCCGGAGTGGATCGCCGACCACGCCGCCAGCGTCGCGGCGGAAGGGCAGACCACCCGCGCCGGGGTCGCGGTCAGCGGCACCTGGGGCCGCGGTACCGGCACCCTGAGCGGGATCGGCATCGCCGCACCGGACGGCCACGGCGCCTACCTGGACCCGACCGCGCTGACCGAGGCCGACTCGGACGCGTTCGCGGGCTGGCTGGCCGACGCCGGCCTGCCGAAGGCCCTGCACGACGCCAAGGGCCCGATGCACGCCTTCGCCGCGCACGGCTTCGAGCTGGCCGGGCTGACCAGCGACACGGCCCTGGCCGCCTATCTGGCGCTGCCCGGGCAGCGCTCGTTCGACCTGGGTGACCTGACCCTCCGCTACCTGGGCAAGGAGCTGCGCGGCGACTCCGAGACGCCGGAACAGCTCACCCTGGATGGCTCCGGCGAGGAGGATGCCGCCGCCAACCTGGTCCTGCACGCCCGGGCGGCCGCCGAGCTGGCCGACGCGCTTGACGCTGACCTGGAGCGGCGGGGCGCCGCCGCCCTGCTGCGGGACGTGGAGCTGCCGCTGGTCGGCGTGCTGGCCCGGATGGAACGGACCGGGATCGCCGCCGACACCGATTACCTGGCCGACATGTCTTCGACCCTGCACGGTGAGGTCAAGTCGGCCGAGCAGGCCGCGTTCGCGGTCACCGGGCACGAGTTCAACCTCGGCTCGCCCAAGCAGCTCCAGGAGGTGCTGTTCACCGAGCTGGGCCTGCCCAAGACCAAGCGCATCAAGACCGGCTACACGACCGACTCCGACGCCCTGACCAGCTTGCTGGCCCAGACCGGGCACCCGGTGCTCGAGCACCTGCTGCGCTACCGGGACGTGGCCAAGCTGAAGAGCATCGTCGACTCGCTGATCCCGATGGCCGGTGAGGACGGCCGGATCCACACCACGTTCAACCAGATGATCGCGGCCACCGGCCGGCTGTCCTCCACCGATCCGAACCTGCAGAACATCCCGATCCGGACCGAGGAGGGCCGCCGTATCCGGCGCGCGTTCGTGGTCGGGGCCGGGTACGAGACCCTGCTCACTGCGGATTACAGCCAGATCGAGCTGCGGATCATGGCTCATCTGTCCGGGGACGAGGCGCTGATCGCCGCGTTCGAGTCCGGGCACGACTTCCACGCCGCGACCGCCGCGCGGGTCTTCGGCCTGCCGCCGGAGGACATCAACGGCGAGCTGCGCAACCGGATCAAGGTCATGAACTACGGGCTGGCCTACGGGCTGTCCGCGTTCGGCCTGTCCTCCCAGCTGCGGATCCCCGCCGACGAGGCCCGCGGCCTGATGGACGAGTACTTCAAGGAGTTCGGCGGGGTCCGGGACTACCTGCGGGACGTGGTGGGCCGGGCGCGGCAGGAGGGCTACACCGAGACCATGTTCGGCCGGCGGCGCTACCTGCCCGACCTGACCTCAGACAACCGGCAGCGCCGCGAGATGGCCGAGCGGATGGCGCTGAACGCGCCGATCCAGGGCTCGGCCGCGGACATCATCAAGATGGCGATGCTGGCGGTGGACCGGGCCATCCGGGACCGCGAGCTGAAGTCCCGGATGCTGCTGCAGGTGCACGACGAGCTGATCTTCGAAGTGGCGCCCGGTGAGTTCGAGGCCCTGCGCGACCTGGTCCGCGCCGAGATGGCCGCCGCGGCCGGCCTGCGGGTCCCGCTCGAGGTTTCCGTGGGGTCCGGATCCAGCTGGTGGGATGCGGCGCACTGACCGCCGCGAACGGCTGAGGATTGCGCTTTCTTAACGAAGCTGATGCCGCGTCCCCCGGCGCCCGGGGCGTACCCGGCGCCAGTCCCGGGCCCGGGCCGGGCCGTCCTCGCGCAGGGCCTGCGCACGGGCGGGCCAGCCCTTGGACAACAGCGTCTCAAGGCCCGGCAAACGGCGCGCCGCAACGGGTGCCCAGATTGACCATGTGCCGTTGCTCTCATAAGCTGAACGCTGCGCTGTGTCTCGTGTGGTTCCTTTGTCACTTGACCTTACCGGCGGTGATCAGCCGTCCCGCGGGCCGTATTAGGCCTTCGGCAGGTTTCGCGATCTGGTCCTTCCAGCGGGTACACCGGGGTCCAGCGCGCCCTAATATTCCTGTCCGCATCCGGAGCCAGCCCACACATGACGAGCAGTACAGAAGCAACCTCGACCCCTAAGGTAGCGGTCAACGACATCGGGTCCGAGGAAGCATTCCTCGCCGCGATCGACGAGACCATCAAGTACTTCAACGACGGTGACATAGTCGAAGGCACCGTCGTCAAGGTCGATCGAGACGAGGTCTTGCTCGACATCGGCTACAAGACAGAGGGTGTAATTCCCTCTCGCGAGCTGTCGATCAAGCATGATGTCGATCCCCACGATGTGGTGAAGACGGGTGAACACATCGAGGCCCTTGTCCTGCAGAAGGAGGACAAGGAGGGTCGGCTGATCCTGTCCAAGAAGCGCGCCCAGTACGAGCGCGCCTGGGGCACGATCGAGAAGATCAAGGAAGAGGACGGCGTCGTCAACGGCACCGTCATCGAGGTCGTCAAGGGCGGCCTCATCCTGGACATCGGGCTGCGCGGCTTCCTGCCGGCCTCGCTGGTCGAGATGCGCCGCGTCCGCGACCTGCAGCCGTACGTGGGCCGCGAGCTCGAAGCCAAGATCATCGAGCTGGACAAGAACCGCAACAACGTGGTCCTGTCCCGCCGCGCCTGGCTCGAGCAGACCCAGTCCGAGGTCCGGCACACCTTCCTCAACACCCTGCAGAAGGGCCAGATCCGCAAGGGCGTGGTGTCGTCCATCGTCAACTTCGGCGCGTTCGTCGACCTGGGCGGTGTGGACGGCCTGGTGCACGTGTCCGAGCTGTCCTGGAAGCACATCGACCACCCCGGCGAGGTCGTCGAGGTCGGCCAGGAGGTCACGGTCGAGGTGCTGGACGTGGACATGGACCGCGAGCGGGTCTCGCTGTCGCTGAAGTCCACCCAGGAAGACCCGTGGCAGCAGTTCGCCCGTACCCACCAGATCGGCCAGGTCGTCCCCGGCCGGGTCACCAAGCTCGTGCCGTTCGGCGCGTTCGTCCGGGTCGAAGAGGGCATCGAGGGACTGGTGCACATCTCCGAGCTGGCCGACCGCCACGTGGAGATTCCCGAGCAGGTCGTGCAGGTCGGCGACGAGATCTTTGTCAAGATCATCGACATCGACCTGGACCGGCGGCGGATCTCACTGTCGCTCAAGCAGGCCAACGAGGGCACCATCGGCGAGGCGGTCGGTGACGACTTCGACCCCACGCTGTACGGCATGCCCGCGTCCTACGACGAGCAGGGCAACTACGAGTACCCGGAGGGCTTCGACGCCGAGACCGGCGAGTGGCTCGAGGGCTACGATGCCCAGCGCGAGGAGTGGGAGCGCCAGTACGCCGAGGCGCGCACGCGGTTCGAGGCGCACCGGCGGCAGGTCGAGGAGGCCCGCAAGGCCGACTCCGACGCGGCCGAGGGCGGCGACCAGGACGGGGCGGCGGCCACGTCTAGCTCGTCCGCGACGGCCGCCAGCCCGCCGGCCGCGCCCCGGGGCGGGTCCCGGTCTGGCGGCAGTGGCAGCAGCAGTAGCAGCAGCAGTAGTACTAGTAGTAGTACCGGCAGCGCGGGCGGCGGTGCCCTCGCCTCCGACGAGGCACTGGCTGCGCTGCGCGACAAGCTGTCCGGCGGCCAGGGCTGAGGTTCGGCGGCCTGCTTCGCCACGATGAACGGGTGGAGCCCCCGGTGGGGGGCTCCACCCGTTCGCTTTGTTACGAAGGAGGGAAATCGCGTGCTCCGAGTCGGCCTTACCGGCGGGATCGGTTCCGGCAAGAGCGAGGTGTCGCGACTGCTCGCCGCCCGCGGCGCCTCGATCATCGACGCAGACCTGGCCGCCCGCGACGTGGTGCGGCCCGGGACCCCGGGACTGGGGCAGATCGCGGCCGTGTTCGGCCCGGGAGTGCTGCGGCCGGACGGCAGCCTGGACCGGGAGCAGCTCGGCCAGCTCGTGTTCGCCGACCCGGGCCTGCGCGCGAAGCTCAACGCCATCGTGCACCCGCTGGTCCATGAGCGGATGCGCCAGCTGGAGCGCCACGCCATCGCCGCGCCAGACCGGCGCGGGCGGTCGGCCGCGATCGTCGTGCATGACGTGCCGCTGCTGGCCGAGAACGGGCTCGGCCGCGGCTTCGACACGGTGCTGGTCGTGGACGCGCCCGACGACCAGCGGGTCCAGCGGCTGACGGCCGCCCGCGGCATGACGGCCGCGCACGCCCAGGACCGGATGGCCGCCCAGGCCAGCCGGCAGCAGCGGCTGGCCATCGCCGACATCGTGATCGACAACTCCGGGACCCTGGACGATCTGGACCGCCGGGTGGACGAGGTGTGGGCCGTGCTGCGCGACCTGGCCGGCCGCGCCGACGGAATGTCAGACCCCCCTTCTACCGTTGAAACGTGAGGTTGTCGGCGGTTTGTAACTCACAGGAGGTGGCGTCGTGCGTCCCGTGACCGACCTGAAGCGTAAGGTCGCGCCCTTCCACGTGGTCACCGACATGGTGCCGGCCGGGGACCAGCCGGCGGCGATCGCCGAGATCGAGCGGCGGGTGAAGGCCGGCGAGCAGGACACCGTGCTGCTCGGCGCGACCGGTACCGGCAAGACCGCCACCGTGGCCTGGCTGACCGAGCGGCTGCAGCGGCCCACCCTGGTCATGCTGCCGAACAAGACGCTCGCGGCCCAGTTCGCCAACGAGCTGCGGGAGATGCTGCCCGACAACGCGGTCGAATACTTCGTCTCCTACTACGACTACTACCAGCCCGAGGCGTACATCCCGCAGACCGACACCTACATCGAGAAGGACTCCTCGATCAACGACGAGGTGGAGCGGCTGCGGCACTCGGCGACCAACTCGCTGCTGACCCGCCGGGACACGATCGTGGTGGCGTCCGTGTCGTGTATCTACGGCCTGGGCACCCCGCAGGAGTACGTGGACCGCATGCTCACGCTCAAGGTGGGCGAGACGATCGAGCGGGACGCGATGCTGCGCCAGCTGGTCGGCATGCAGTACAGCCGCAACGACCTGGCCTTCACCCGCGGGACGTTCCGGGTCCGCGGTGACACCATCGAGGTCATCCCGCAGTACGAGGAGCTCGCGGTCCGGATCGAGATGTTCGGCGACGAGATCGAACGGCTGATGACGCTGCACCCGCTGACCGGCGAGGTGATCAGCGAAGACGAGGAGCTGTACATCTTCCCGGCCTCGCACTACGTGGCCGGCGCCGAGCGGATGGAGCGGGCCATCGCCGGCATCGAGGCCGAGCTGGCCGAGCGGCTCGCCGAGCTCGAGCGGACGGGCAAGCTGCTCGAGGCGCAGCGGCTGCGCATGCGGACCACCTACGACATCGAGATGATGCGGCAGGTCGGCAGCTGCGCGGGCATCGAGAACTACTCACGGCACATCGACGGACGTGCGGCGGGCAGCCCGCCGAACACGCTGCTGGATTACTTCCCCGAGGACTTCGTCCTGGTCGTCGACGAGTCGCACGGGACCGTCCCGCAGATTGGGGCGATGTACGAAGGCGACGTGTCCCGCAAGCGGAGCCTGGTCGAGCACGGCTTCCGGCTGCCGAGTGCCGTCGATAACCGGCCGCTGACCTGGGATGAGTTCACCGAGCGCATCGGCCAGACCATCTACCTGTCGGCCACCCCCGGGCCGTATGAGCTGCAGCGCGTCGGCGGCGACGTGGTCGAGCAGGTCATCCGGCCCACCGGGCTGGTGGACCCGGAAGTGCTGATCAAGCCGACCAAGGGCCAGATCGACGACCTGCTGCACGAGATCCGGCAGCGTGCCGACCGGGACGAGCGCGTCCTGGTCACCACGCTGACCAAGAAGATGGCCGAGGACCTGACCGACTACCTGCTGGAGAACGGCGTGCGCGCCCGGTACCTGCACAGCGAGGTGGACACGCTGCGGCGGGTGGAGCTGCTGCGCGAGCTGCGGCTCGGCGAGTTCGACGTGCTGGTCGGCATCAACCTGCTGCGGGAGGGCCTGGACCTGCCCGAGGTGTCGCTGGTGGCGATTCTGGACGCAGACAAGGAAGGCTTCCTGCGCTCGGGCACGTCGCTGATCCAGACCATCGGCCGGGCCGCCCGGAACGTGTCCGGTCAGGTGCACATGTACGCCGACCAGGTCACGCCGTCGATGCAGCGGGCCATCGACGAGACGACCCGGCGACGGGACAAGCAGATCGCCTACAACGTGGCCCGCGGGATCGACCCGCAGCCGCTGCGCAAGCGGATCGCGGACATCCTGGACCAGCTGGTCCGCGAGGACGCCGACACCGACCAGCTGCTCGGCGGCGCCGGGCGGCAGCAGAGCCGGGGCAAGTCCCCGGTCCCCGGGCTGTCGTCCCGGGCCCGGACGGCGCGGAGCGCCCCCGACGTGGCGGGGATGGCCGCCGGCCTCGAGCCGCCCGCCGGTGCGGGCGAGGGCGGTCCCGCCCGCGACGACCTGATCGAGCTGATCAAGCAGCTCACCGACCAGATGCACGCGGCGGCGCGGGAGCTGCAGTTCGAGGTGGCGGCGCGGCTGCGCGACGAGATCCGCGAGCTCAAGCACGAGCTGCGGGGCATGCAGGCCGCCGGGGTCTGACCGGGTCAGCCCGGGGGGACGACCCCCGGACAACCCCCGGGCCCCCCGAATCGGCTCAGGTGCCCCGGAATGCTGAGCGAAGGCTGAATGTTGGCACAGGGAAAGTAATTCGAGCTGTGCGCGTCTAGGGCGTAAGGTCGTGAGCTATGGTAGCTAGCCTGGTGGCTGCCCTGATCGCGGCCGTGTGTTATGGCGTCGCCTCGGTGATGCAGGCGATCGCCGCGCGCTCGGCAAGCCATCGCCCGCTGCCGGGGGAAGATGCCACCGGGTCGGCTAGTCCTGGGGTAGACCCCGGCCTGCTGGTACGCATGCTCCATCAGTGGCGGTTCGTGGCCAGCCTCGGCCTGGACGCCCTCGGCTTCATCGCCCAGCTCGTCGCGCTGCACCGGCTGCCGCTGTTCGCCGTGCAGGCGATGATCGCGGCCAACCTGGCCGTGACCGCGGTCTGCGCGACCTGGCTGGTCGGTGCCGTCCTGCACTGGCGGGAGTGGGTGGCCGTCGCCGGCGTGGTGACCGGGGTGGGGCTGCTCGGCAGCTCGGCCGGCCCGGAGGGCGCGACGCAGGCGGGCGCGGTGTTCAAGCTCGCCCTCATCGCGGCGGTCGCCGGCCTGGGCCTGCTCGGGATGGCCGCGGGACGGCTGCCGGACCGGTTCCGGACGCCGGTGCTCGGCGTCATCGCCGGCACCGGCTACGGCGTGCTGGGCATCGCCGCGCGCGTCCTCAACGGCTTCGCCCCGCTGACCCTGATCCGGGATCCGGCCACCTACGCGCTGATCGCGGCGGGCATCGTCTCGTTCCTGTTCTACGCGTCGGCGCTGGAAGGCGGCAGCGTCACCGTGGCCACGGCCGCGGTCGTGCTGGCCGAGACGCTACCGCCGGCTGCGGTGGGCGTCGTGTTCCTCGGCGACCGGACCCGGCCCGGCCTCAGCGGCGTGGCCATCGCCGGCTTCGTGCTGGCCGTGTGCTGCGCGGTCGCGCTGGCCCGGTTCGGCGAGGCGGACGAGAGCGGGCAGCCCCCCGGCCGCGGCGGCAAGCCGGCCGCGCAGCTGGCCGGGAGAGCCGGTGCGTAGCAAATCGGCACGTGGCACGGGCCCCACGGGTCCTAGGCGCTAATGCACCGCCCGCGGTCCGCTGGCTGTTATCCTGGTGGCCCGTGGACAGGCGGAGTTACCGCCGTATCGACGACCACGGGAGCCTTACCTTGGCTGCATCAACGCACCGGATCCGGCCGGTATCGACCAGGCATCTTTTCGTCACCGGAGGGGTCGCGTCGAGCCTCGGCAAAGGCCTCACCGCCTCCAGTCTCGGCCGGTTGCTCAAGCTGCGCGGGCTGAACGTCACGATGCAGAAGCTCGACCCCTATCTCAACGTCGATCCCGGCACGATGAACCCCTTCCAGCACGGCGAGGTGTTCGTCACCGACGACGGGACCGAGACCGACCTGGACGTGGGCCACTACGAGCGGTTCCTGGATACCGAACTGCAGGGCTCGGCCAACGTCACCACCGGGCAGATCTACTCGGATGTGATCGCCAAGGAGCGCCGCGGCGACTACCTGGGTGACACCGTGCAGGTCATCCCGCACATCACCAACGAGATCAAGGCCCGGATCCTGGCCATGGGCGGCCCCGACGTCGACGTGGTCATCACCGAGGTCGGCGGCACCGTGGGCGACATCGAATCCCAGCCGTTCCTGGAGGCCATCCGCCAGATCCGGCACGAGATCGGCCGGGACCGGTGCTTCTTCCTGCACGTGTCGCTGCTGCCCTACATCGGGCCGTCGGGAGAGCTCAAGACCAAGCCGACCCAGCATTCCGTGGCCGCCCTGCGCAGCATCGGCATCCAGCCCGACGCGATCGTCTGCCGGTCCGACCGGCCGATCAGCGAGGGGATCAAGCGCAAGGTCAGCCTGATGTGCGACGTGGACGAGGAAGCGGTCGTCTCCGCGCCGGACGCCCCGTCCATCTACGACATCCCCAAGGTTCTGCACTCCGAGGGGCTGGACGCCTACGTGGTCCGCCGCCTGGGCCTGCCGTTCCGCGACGTGGACTGGACCGAATGGGACGACCTGCTGCGGCGGGTGCACCGGCCGGCCCACAGCATCACGATCGCCATGGTCGGCAAGTACGTGGACCTGCCGGACGCCTACCTGTCCCCGGCCGAGGCGCTGCGGGCGGGCGGCTTCGCCAACGACGCCCAGGTCAATATCCGCTGGGTGCCCAGTGACCAGTGCCAGACCCCCGAGGGTGCCGCCCGCGAGCTCGAGGGCGCCGACGGCGTGCTCATCCCGGGCGGCTTCGGGGTGCGCGGGATCGAGGGGAAGATCGGCGCGATCGAGTACGCCCGCACGCACGGCATCCCGCTGCTCGGCCTGTGCCTCGGCCTGCAGTGCCTGGTCATCGAGGCCGCCCGGCACCTGGCCGGCCTGGAGGGGGCGGACAGCACCGAGTTCGACCCGGCCACCCCGTACCCGGTGATCGCCACCATGGCGGACCAGGAGGACGTGGTAGCGGGGGAGCGGGACATGGGCGGCACCATGCGACTCGGCCTGTACCGCGCCGAGCTCGCCGACGGGACCCTGGTCCGCGAGCTGTACGGCGAGCCCACCGTGGAGGAACGGCACCGGCACCGGTACGAAGTCAACAACGGTTACCGTGAGCGGCTGGAGCAGGCCGGGGTGGTGTTCTCCGGCCTGTCTCCCGACGGCCGGCTGGTGGAGTTCGCCGAGCTGCGCCGCGACCTGCATCCCTTCTTCGTCGGGACCCAGGCCCACCCGGAGTTCCTGTCCCGGCCAACCCGCCCGCACCCGCTGTTCGGCGGGCTCATTGCCGCCGCCCTCAAGCGCGCCCGGACCCACGTGACGGCCGCCGGGCCCGCCGCCACGGCGCCCGCGGCCGCCAGCGCATGACCACCCCCGGGTACCAGGTCGCGGACGTACCGGCGCAGTGGCCGGTGGCCTCGTCGGCCGAGAAGTACCAGGGCCGGATCGTCAGCGTCCGGGTCGACACCATCCGTTCCCCGGACGGGAACACCGCCGAGCGCGAGGTGGTCACGCACCCCGGCGCAGTGGGCGTGGTGGCCCTGGACGAGTCCGGGCCGGCGCCGCGGGTCCTGATGATCAGGCAGTACCGGCATCCGGTCGGGCGGCTGCTGTGGGAACTGCCGGCCGGGCTGCGGGATGTCGCCGGCGAGCCGCTGCTGCGTACCGGGCGCCGGGAACTGCTGGAGGAGACGGGCTACCGGGCGGCGCGCTGGGACGTGCTGGTGGACTACTTCAGCTCGCCGGGCATCATCACCGAGCGGCTGCGCGTCTTCCTGGCCCGCGGCCTGGAGCTCGTGCCCGCCTCCGAGCGGGACTTCGTGCCCGAAAACGAAGAGGCCCACCTGCTGGTCGACTGGGTGCCGCTGGACGAGGCGGTCCGCCTGGCCCTGGCTGGTGAGCTGCATAATGGCCTTGCGGTGACAGGGATCTTGGCCGCTCACGCGGCCTGGCGCAGCGGTTTCGCCGGGCTGCGTGACGCGGACGCACCGGAACAATGACCCCGGCAACGGCGCCGGGGCCAGGAAGGAACACATCATGAAAGTTGGCGTCCCCCGGGAGGTCAAGAACAACGAGTACCGCGTGGCGATCACGCCCGCAGGTGTGCACGAACTCGTCCGGTCCGGTCACGAGGTGGTGATCGAGGCGAGGGCGGGAGCCGGCTCCGCCCTCCCGGACGAGGACTTCACGTCGGCGGGGGCAAAGATCCTCCCCTCCGCGGACGAGGTATGGCAGACCGCCGAGCTGATCCTCAAGGTCAAGGAGCCGGTGGCCGAGGAGTATCACCGGATGCGCCCGGGCCAGGTCCTGTTCACGTACCTGCACCTGGCCGCCTCGCGGCCGTGCACGGACGCGCTGATCAAGGCCGGCGTGACCTCGATCGCGTACGAGACCGTGCAGCTCCCGGACCGGTCGCTGCCGCTGCTCGCACCGATGTCGGAGGTCGCGGGCCGGATGGCCCCGCAGGTCGGCGCGCATCACCTGCAGCGCGACGGCGGCGGCCGGGGTGTGCTCATGGGCGGGGTCTCCGGTGTGTACGCGGCCAAGGTGGTGGTGCTCGGCGCCGGCGTATCCGGCATGAACGCGGCGGCGATCGCCCTGGGCATGCAGGCCGAGGTGCTGCTGCTCGACCTGAACGTCGCCAGGCTCCGGTCCGCGGACGCCATCTACCAGGGACACTGCCAGACGGTGGCGTCCAACACGTACGAGATCGAGCGCGCGGTGATCGACGCCGATCTGGTGATCGGGGCCGTCCTCGTGCCGGGCGCCCGGGCGCCGAAGCTGGTCAGCAACGATCTGGTGGCCCGGATGAAGACTGGCTCGGTGCTGGTCGACATCGCCATCGACCAGGGTGGCTGCTTCGAGGACTCCCGGCCCACGACCCACGACGAGCCGACCTACCGGGTGCACGACTCGGTGTTCTACTGCGTGGCCAACATGCCGGGGGCGGTTCCGTACACGTCCACCTTCGCGCTGACCAACGTGACGCTGCCCTACATCACGGAGATCGCGAACCGGGGCTGGCGGGACGCCCTGCGGGCCGATCCCGCGCTCGCCCGGGGCCTGTCCACCCACGACGGCGCGCTGACCTGCCAGCCCGTCGCAGCCGCGCACGGACTGCCGTTCACCCCGGCGGCGGAGGTACTCGACTGACGGGCACCGCGCAGGCGGCCAGTACTTTCCAGGCGATCAGCGGCTATCTCGATCACCTGCTGGTGGAGCGTGGGCTGGCCGCCAACACGCTGGCGTCCTACCGCCGGGACCTGTCCCGCTACCAGCAGGTGATGACCGCCGCCGGGCGCACCGAGATGGGCGAGGTGACCAGCGCCGACATTGCGTCCTACCTGGCCGGCCTGCGGGAGGGCGACGCCGATCACCCGCCGCTGGCCGCCAGCTCGGCCGGCCGCGCCATGGCTGCCGTGCGCGGCCTGCACGCCTTCGCGTGCGCGCAGGGCCTGACGGCCGCGGATCCGGCCCGCCCGGTGACCCCGCCCGCGCCGCCGCGCCGCCTGCCCAAGGCCATCTCGGTGGCCGAGGTCGAACGCCTGCTGGACGCGGCCGGGCCCGGGCCGCAAGATGACCCCCGCGGTATCCGTGACCGCGCCCTGCTGGAGTTCCTCTACGCGACCGGGGCCCGGATCTCCGAGGCGACCGCCCTGGACGTCGACGGCCTCACGCTGGACAGTCTCGCGCGGGACGGCGAGCCCGCCGTGCTGCTGGAGGGCAAGGGGGGCAAGCAGCGCGTCGTGCCGCTCGGCCGGTACGCGGCCGCGGCCCTGGACGCCTACCTGGTCCGGGCCCGGCCCGCGCTCGCCGCGGGCGCCACCCGGACCGTGCCCCCCGCGGTGTTCCTGAACGCCCGCGGTGGCCGGCTCACCCGGCAGGGCGCCTGGGCCGTGCTGCGGGCCGCGGCGGAGCGGGCCAATCTGCTCCACGTGTCCCCGCATACCCTCCGGCACTCCTTTGCCACGCATATGCTCGATGGCGGCGCCGATATCCGGGTCGTGCAGGAACTGCTCGGGCATGCGTCGGTGACTACCACGCAGATCTACACCCTGGTCACCGTGGAGAAACTGCGCGAGGTGTACGCGGCGGCCCATCCCCGGGCGCTGGGATAAAGCCCTCTGGGCGCTGGGGTAAAGCCCACCCCCGGGCGCTGGGCTAAAGCCCGCCCGGGACGGAGGCCGCCGCCCTTTTTTTCCTATCCGGTGCATAGCGGCGCGTCAGCTTGAACCGGCCCGGGCTGAGGCTCTAGATTCTGGAAAACATCCATCGGGGAGGATCCAGCTAGTGGCAACCCGAACGCTAGACGCAAGGGCCGCGGAGCTAGGGCCCACCGGACGCCCCATGTCGGCGTTCCCTGACCCCGAGCCCCTTGAGAGGCATGGCCCCGCCCGGATCGTTGCTGTCTGTAACCAGAAGGGTGGCGTCGGCAAGACGACGACCACCATCAACCTCGGTTCCGCCCTGGCGGAGCAGGGGCGCCGGGTCCTGCTGGTGGACTTCGATCCTCAGGGCGCGCTGTCGGTCGGGCTGGGCATCCAGCCGCACGACATCGACGCCACCGTGTACAACCTGCTCATGGAGCGGGGCACCACGGCCCACGACGTCCTGATCAAGACGCAGGTGCACGGCATGGACCTGATGCCGAGCAACATCGACCTGTCCGGCGCCGAGGTCCAGCTCGTGCACGAGGTCGGCCGGGAGTACGTCCTCGGCAGTGCCCTGGAGCCGGTGGTTGCCGACTACGACGTCATCATGATCGACTGCCAGCCGTCCCTGGGCCTGCTGACCCTCAACGCGCTGGCCTGCGCGCAGGGTGTGCTCATCCCGCTGGAATGTGAGTATTTCGCCATGCGCGGGGTGGCTCTGCTGATGGAGACGATCGACAAGGTTTCGCGCCGGCTTAACCCGAAACTGGAGATCGACGGCCTTCTCGCCACCATGTACGACTCGCGTACGCTGCACACCCGCGAAGTACTGGCAAATATCGTCAACGGCTTCGGCGATAAGGTTTTTCACACCGTGATCAACCGCACCATTCGCTTCCCAGACGCTACCGTGGCAGGGGAGCCCATTACCCGGTTCGACTCCGGGTCGATGGGGGCGAGTTCCTACCGTGAACTCGCCAAGGAGGTACTTGAGCGGTGGCGGCAGGCCGGGGACGGTCACGAAGGGTAAGCTTGCCGGGCATAGCGGAGCTGCTTCGTCCCGCTATGCCTGATCCGGACGTGTCCGCGCACCGTCCGGCGAGCGGCCGGGAGCAGCACACGCATAAGATCACCGTTTACCTGTCCGCCGACGAGCTGTTCGCCCTGGAGCACGCCCGGCTGGCCCTGCGCCGCTACGGCATCAGCGCCGATCGCGGCCGTCTCGTCCGCGAAGCGATCGCCGTGGTCCTGGCCGACCGCGACGCCCGGGGCGATACGGGCGTCCTCGCCCGGCGGCTCGCGCCGTCATCCTCCAGCGAGCCATCCTCCAACCTCACCGGGCCGGACGGCGTGCCCGGCCCTGGCCAGCACGGCGGTGGCGGTGGCGATCACCGCTGACGGGCCGTCACCTCCCACGCCGGACGCCGGGGGTGTCCCGGCGGCCTTCGCTCCGGGCGACGGCGAGACCCGCGGCGCGCCCGGCTTCGAGGTGCACCTCGACGTGTTCGAGGGGCCGTTCGACCTGCTGCTGGGCCTCATCTCCAAGCACAAGCTGGACATCACCGAGGTCGCGCTGTCCCAGGTGACCGACGAATTCATCAGCTACATCGGGGA
>JBEKCN010000005.1:0-14780 GCA_050014855.1 Streptosporangiaceae bacterium
GCCCGGCCCTGGCAGGATCAGTAAGGGGTGGCCCGGTGGTACTAAACCTGGTACTCATCGGCCTCGCGATCACCCTCGAACCCTTCCCCCTCACCGCGTTCATCCTGCTGCTGAGTGCCGAGAAGGGCACCTTTAAGGGCCTGGCCTTCGTCCTTGGCTGGCTGGCCTGCCTGGTCATCGTGCTAGCGGCCGTGCTCCTGACGACCCAGGGGAAGCCGCCCGCGCCGAACACCGCGCCGTCGACCGCCGCCCTGGCCATCAAGCTGGCCCTGGGCGTCGCGCTGGTCCTCTACGCCGTGCGCAAGTGGCGCCGGAGGGGCATTCCGAGCAAGCCGCCCACCTGGATGGCGCGCCTGGACGGGCTGTCGCTGTGGGCCGCCGCCGGACTGGCTGCCTTCCTCCAGCCGTGGACGCTGGTGGCGGCCGGCGCCGCAACCATCACCCAGGCCAAGCTGTCCGGGCCGGCTGACTACCTGACGCTGGTGCTGTTCGTCCTGCTGGCCACGGGCAGCTTCCTGTACCTCGAGCTGTACGCCACGTTCAAGCCCGCCGCCGCCAGCGTCCGCCTGCAGCAGCTGCGGACCTGGCTGGACACCCACCGCGACCAGGTCATCGTCCTGGTGTGCCTGCTGGTCGGCCTCTGGCTGGTGGGCCACAGCCTCTACTACCTGGCATGAGGCAAAGGCTTCTACTACCTGGCGTGAGGTAAAGCTTTCGGGAGTATTGCGCCGTTTCCTTAAACCTGGGTTTTGAACGTCGGGCTGGATCGGGGGCGGCTGAGCCGCGTCGGGTCTGCTGTGACGCCGGAGGTGCCTCGGCCGGCGCGCCGATGCCTACGGGGAGCATTTTCAGTGAATGGCCCTGACTTCGCACCCGGTAAGCCGGGTGTGGCTGACGGGACGCCGGCGACGATTGCAGGGCCCGGAGCAGCGCTGAAGCCGGCGATGGTGGCGAGTGGGCCCGTCCAGGGGGTGTGGCCGGCCAATATGGGGAGGTCCGGGAGCGCCCGGAACGGGACGGATGGGTGCTCTGCGCTCCACGGAAGGATCTCGTGTTTCTTCACGCCTCCCTCAAGGGCCTAGACCTGTCCCAGGCGCCCGTCACGCTTACTGGCAGCTGCGGGCACAACCCGGGGATCGCGTGCCGCTTCGTCTGGGACGTGTCGCACAGCGGCATGGCCGCCCGGCTGACGGCCGTGTATCTGGCCGGCCCCGCCAATCTGGTGCTGCGCCTGGCGTGGCTGGTCTTCCTGGCGCTGGTCGCCCGCGCGCTGGTGCACCGGCTCATCAACCGGGTCACCAGCCGGGCCGCGGAAGCCCCGCTGCACAGCCGGCTGCGGCAGAACGGAGACGCCGCGCCCGGGCGGAAGCGCTGGCGGCGCAGGTGGTCGCGCTTCAGCACAGACTCCGTGCTGGCGGGGACGAACACGGCCGCCGACGGCCTGCCGCTGGCCGCCGAGACCGCGACGACGGCCGTGCACGAGGCGGCATCCGAACGGCGGCACCAGCGGGCCCACGCCCTCGGCTCAATCCTCCGCAACGCCGCTTCCGTCACGATCTTCGCGATCGCCGTCGCGATCGGTCTCGGTGACCTGGGCGTCAACCTGGCCCCGGTCCTGGCCAGCGCCGGGGTGGTCGGTATTGCGGTGGGCTTCGGCGCACAGAACCTGGTACGGGATTTCCTGGCCGGCATCTTCATGCTGCTGGAAGACCAGTACGGCGTCGGTGACGTGATCAACATCGGTGACTCGACGACCGGGACGGTGGAGGCGGTCAGCCTGCGCACCACGCGGCTGCGCGACGTGAACGGGGTGGTGTGGCACCTCCGTAACGGCGCGCTGGAGAAGGTGGGAAACGAGTCGCAGGGCTGGGCCCGGGCCGTCGTCGACATTCCGGTCCCGCCTGAGCTGGAAATCGGGGATACCCGCACGCTGATGGAGCACGCGGCCAGCGGCATGTGGAAGGACCAGCGCTGGCGCAAGCTGATGCTGGAAAAGCCTGAGGTCTGGGGCGTTCAGGACATCTCTGCCTCGCAGATCATGATGCGTGTGGTGGCCAAGACGCTGCCGCTGCGGCAGTGGGAGGTCGGGCGTGAACTGCGGGAGCGGGTGCTGTCCGCGATCGATGCCGCCACCGAAGAGCAGGCCCGGCCGGGCCAGCCCGCGCGCCAGACACTGCGCCGGACCGCGACCGCGCTCGACCCGGGCACGGCCCCGAGCCGCACCGGGGCGCACAAAACTGCGGTCCAGCCCCGGGTACGGGACGTCGCCCTCAACGGCCGGGACGCGAGTGCCCCTCCCGGAACCCCAGTCACGGACGTCCCTCCGGAGACCGGTGAGAACGACCTGGACGGAGCTGAGGCCGGGCGGGGCACACCACCGCCGTAGGCTTAGGCCCGTCATGAACACTGAATCAGCCGCACCCGCCGGACCGCCCCGTTCGTTCTACGAGGCCGTCGGCGGGGGGGACACATTCACCCGCCTCGTGCACCGTTTCTACGAGCTCGTCGCGGACGACCCGGAGCTCCGGCCGGTGTACCCGGCGCAGGACCTGGGGCCCGCCGAGGAGCATCTCCGGCTGTTCCTCATTCAGTACTGGGGCGGCCCGCAGACCTACAACGAGCTGCGCGGGCATCCCCGGCTGCGGATGCGGCACGCGCGGTTTGTGATCGGCGAGGCCGAACGGGACGCCTGGCTCCGGCACATGCGGACCGCGCTGGACGAACTGGCCCTGGACGAGGCGCTGGATGCGCAGCTGTGGGACTACCTCGTCATGGCGGCGCACAGCCTGGTCAACCGCCCCGCCAGCCCCGGCGGCCGCGACTTCGGGCTCACCCCGCGTTAGAGGCCGCGAACCCGGGCCCCAGGCCCGGGTGCGCGACCCTGTGCTGGCCCAGGGGGGACGGCCCCTGGAACCCCCAAGCGGCAGGCCGAGAGGGCGATGCACAAGCTCGTTTCCGCCACCAAAGCGACGGTCAAAACGGTCCAGCCGGGGACGGACTAGCGATACTTCTTGCGGCAGTTGGAGGTCCAGGTGAACTGCAGGAGCGGGTACTGTCTGCGATCGATGCCGCCTCCGACGTGCAAGCCCAGCCGGGACCGCCCGCGGGCAGGACATTGCGCCGGACCAGGATCACTCTTGCCGGGTGGCTAATTTACAGCTCACCTTGCCTAGAGTCAGCTCGATGCGCCCGAAGGTCGGCGCCGCTTACGGCGGCTTATGGCCAGCAGTGGCGCTCCGTCGATAGATCAGAGGTCTGTGATGGCCGGTCCGGGCAGGGATAGCGCGCTCGATCACGTGGTCGTGGTGGTGTTCGAGAACCGGTCGCTGGATAACATGCTCGGCCGCCTGTACGGCCCGGGTGACGGCAAGACCTTTGAGGGCGTGATCGGCAAGGATCTCACCAACCCGATCCCGGAGTGGGCCGAGCACGGCGCTGATCGCAAGGTGGTGCCGTACAGGGTGGCCACCGACATGGACAGCCCAAATCCTGATACCGGGGAGGAGTACCCGCATACCAACACTCAGCTGTTCAACATCCTCAGCGACGCGAACCGGTTCAAGCTCGGCGCGGAGATCTCGGCCCCCTACAACGCCCCGGCGCCTGGCCAGACGCCCACGATGGACGGTTTTGTCACCGACTACATCAGCACATTGACGGCGGAACTGGGGCGCCAGCCCACCTACGAGGAGTACTCGCAGGTGATGACCGGGTTCACCCCGGAGCAGATTCCCGTGCTAAGCGGCCTGGCCCGCGGGTTCGGCGTGTTCGATCACTGGTTCTGCGAGGTGCCGTCGCAGACGTTCACCAACCGGTCGTTCTGGACCGCCGCGACCGCATCGGGGTTCGTGGTCAACGAGCCGGTCCCGAACTGGCTGGCAGATAACACCGCGGAGACGATCTTCAACCGGCTGGAGGAGCACGGCAAGACGTGGAAGGTCTACGTCGCCGAGCCAGACAGGTTCTCGGCCACCGGCCTGATCCACTATCCCCGGCTGAAGGACCGGTTCGAGACGCACTTCGTACCGTTCACCCAGTTCGAGGCCGATGCCGCCAGCGGGGATCTGCCCGACTTCTCGTTCATTGAGCCGTGCCTGATCCTGGGGCACGGGGACTACCACCCGGCCGTCTCGCGTGCCCTGGGGCACGGCGTCGTGATCCCCGGTGTGGACCCGCCGTCGTCGATCCTGGGCGGTGAGGCGTTCCTGGCCCGGATCTACAACGCCTACAAAGGAATGAAGTCCCCGGCCGGGGCCAATGTGTGGAACACGGCTTTGCTCATCGGCTGGGACGAGCCGGGCGGCACCTTCGATCACGTGCCGCCCGGCCCGGTGCCGCCGCCGGACCCATCGGTCCCGGCAGGCCAGCTCGGGTTCCGGTTTGACCGTTCGGGCTACCGGGTCCCGGCCATCGTGGTCTCACCTTGGGTGGCTGAAGGCGAGGTGTTCAACCAGGAGCACCGGCACACCTCCCTGATCGCCACGCTACGGGAGCAGTGGGGCCTGGGAGACCCGCTGACGGCCCGTGACGCCGCCGCCCGGACGTTCTCCCACGCCTTCACTCTCGACGCCCCGCGAGACCCGAGCACGTGGCCGGTGGCGGACCCGCGCCCGGTGCCCCAGTACATCCAGGACGCGCTGGCCCTGGGGCAGGCCCTGTCCACCCTGGGCAAAGCCGCTTTCAACGGGATACGCGCTTACGCGCAGCAGCACGACATCCAGATCGAGGGACTGCCCGCCGACCCCCATGCTGAGGTCCCCCCAGAGCAGGCGCTACACATCATCCATAACTTCCTCGCCATCCAATTCCCCCTGCTGCATCCGGCTGCTCGTAGCGTGGGCGTCCCAGGCACCACCTGATTCCGGCGGTACGGCTACGAGCGGCCCGGACCCGGGAACAGACGCCGGTCTAAGAACAGCGTCCCGGCGGGTGCGGGAGGCGTTCCGTGCGGCGGGGTCCGGCGCGCCAGGTCGGTGCGTGGGCGGGCCACTTCCCTTGTTGCTGCGGCTTCCGTGGTCGCGGGCGCGGCCACGGAAGCCGCGACGAGTGGGCCGGTGCTCGCGTGGTTTGCGGGACAGCCCGGGCCAGCCGAGCCGGCCGGTCAGGTGCGGGTTAGTTTGCGGTAGGTGACGCGGTGGGGACGGGCGGCTTCGGCACCGAGGCGCTCGATCTTGTTCTTTTCGTAGGCCTCGTAGTTGCCCTCGAACCAGAACCAGTTCGCCTCGCCCTCCCAGGCCAGGATGTGCGTGGCGATGCGGTCGAGGAACCACCGGTCGTGGCTGGTGATCACAGCGCAGCCGGGGAAGTCGAGCAGCGCGTTCTCCAGCGAGGAGAGCGTGTCCACGTCCAGGTCGTTGGTCGGCTCGTCGAGGAGGAGCAGGTTGCCGCCCTCCTTGAGGGTGAGCGCCAGGTTGACCCGGTTCCGCTCGCCACCGGACAGGACGCCGGCCAGCTTCTGCTGGTCCGGGCCCTTGAACCCGAACGCGGCCACGTAGGCCCGGCTCGGGATCTCGGTGCGGCCCGCGTTGATGTGCGTCTCCCCGTCGGAGATCGCTTCCCAGACACTCTTGTCGGGGGCGATCCGGCTGCGGTCCTGGTCGACGTAGGAGATGTCCACCGTCTCGCCGACGCGGATGGTCCCCCCGTCGGGCTTCTCCTCGCCCACGATCATCTTGAACAAGGTGGTCTTGCCGACGCCGTTCGGGCCGATGACACCGACGATGCCGTTGCGTGGCATCGAGAAGCTCAGCCCGTCGAACAGCACGCGGTCGCCGAAGCCCTTGACCAGCTTTTCGGTCTCGACCACGACGTTGCCGAGGCGCGGGCCCGGCGGGATCTGGATCTCCTCGAAGTCGAGCTTGCGCCGGGAGTCGGCCTCGGCGGCCATCTCCTCGTAGCGGTTGAGCCGGGCCCGGCTCTTGGCCTGCCGCGCGCGCGGGTTGGACCGTACCCACTCCAGTTCCTCTTCGAGGCGCCTGCGCCGCTTGGCGTCCTTGGCGCCCTCGACCTTGAGCCGGGACGCCTTGGTGTCCAGGTAGGTGGAGTAGTTGCCCTCGTAGGGGTAGGCGTGCCCGCGGTCGAGCTCAAGGATCCACTGGGCCGCGTTTTCCAGGAAGTACCGGTCGTGGGTGACGGCGACGACGGTGCCCGCGTAGTTCTCCAGGTGCTGCTCCAGCCACTGGACGCTCTCCGCGTCCAGGTGGTTGGTGGGCTCGTCCAGCAGCAGCAGGTCCGGCTGGGCCAGCAGGAGCTTACAGAGCGCCACCCGGCGGCGCTCGCCACCGGACAGCTGTGTGACGGGCGAATCCGGCGGCGGGCAGCGCAGCGCGTCCATCGCCTGCTCGAGCTGGCTGTCCAGGTCCCAGGCGTCGCGGTGATCCAGCTGCTCCTGAAGCCGGCCCATTTCCTCGAGCAGCTCATCGGAGTACTCGGTGGCCATCTTCTCGGCGATCTCGTTGTACTGGTCCATCATCGCCTTGGTCTCGGCGACGCCCTCCTCGACGTTGCCCAGAACCGTCTTGTCCTCATTGAGCTGAGGCTCCTGAGCGAGCAGCCCGACCGTGAACCCGGGCATCAGCCGCGCCTCACCATTGGAGGGCTGCTCGACACCGGCCATCAGCTTCAGCAAAGTGGACTTGCCGGTACCGTTCGGTCCCACGACGCCGATCTTGGCTCCCGGCAGGAACGACAACGTGACGTCGTCGAGGATTACCTTGTCACCGTGCGCCTTGCGCACAGCACGCATTTGGTAGATGAACTCCGGCATGACACCTAGCGTATTCGGCCCGGCCGGCCAGCCGGACCGCCGGGTTCGCGCCCCGGGGCCTGCGGGATGGGCCCGGGAGTCTAATGCCGGGTCTGGGGTTCCCGTCGCGCGGCGGCCCGGGCCGGGTGTGCCATCGGCGGCGTGCACGCAGATCTGGTCACGCCCGGCGTCTTTGGCCCGGTAGAGCGCGAGATCGGCGGCGGTCAGCAGCTCAAGCAGGTCACGGCCGTGCACGCCGAGGACCGCGACGCCGATGGAGACCGTCACGTTGACCGCATCGTTATCGGCGTAGACAGGCATGACGCTGGCCCGGTGCCGGAGCCGCTCGGCGATCATGCACGCCTCGTCGGCGTCGGCGCGGGGCAGCAGGACGACGAACTCCTCGCCGCCGAACCGCCCCACCACGTCCGAGCCGCGCACCTGCTGGCGCAGCTCGGCGGCGAGACCGCGCAGCACCTCATCCCCCGTGAGGTGCCCATAGGTGTCGTTGACCCGCTTGAAATGGTCCACATCGCACAGCAGCAGCGCGAGACTCTCGCCGGCCCGCAGGGCCCGGGCGATCTCGGTGTCCGCCTCGCGCTGCCATGCGGTCGGGTTCAGCAGGCCGGTCTTGGGGTCGGTGCGCGCAGCCGCCTGCAGCTGCTGGTGCATCAGGCTGCGCTGCAGGACGATCACCGGGGGCAGCGCCACGCACAGCAGCACCGGGCTCAGCGCGCAGGCGATCAGCACCAGGACACCCACACAGATCTCGGTCAGGTCCAGCAGCAGGCTCTCCCGGTCCCACAGCACCTCCACCCAGCTGGCCTGCGGCTGGGCCGCGTGGGCCGCGACGGCGACCATGCCCATGTTCAGTACGTTGAACAGCACCGCGCAGCAGACTGCGGTCAGGACGGCCGCCGGCCGCATCAGCCAGGCGGGCGCCGTGGGGTGGCTGAGCCATGGCACCGACCGGGCGGCCGCCGTGGCGGGACCAACGTGATGGAACACCACAGAGGCCGACGCGCCGGCCAGTCCGAGCGCCGCGGAGCTGAACAGCCGCCGGTAAGCGGGCGTGCGGCGGACCCGCAGGTAGAGCAGTACGCCCAGGGCGATCGGGGCCACCAGCGCGTACACCGGCGGCAGCAGCAGCGCGATCGGCAGCCACCACGCCGACAGCAGGTCGCGGGTTACCCCGGTCGGCTGGCCCAGGCGCCGCGTCGCCTCGATGCAGATGGCCCCGCAGGCAAGCAGGGCCGCGAACAGGGCTACGTCGGCGGCAAGTACCGGTGTGCTCAGGATGCCCCGGAGGGTCAGGCCGAGATCAGCGGCGATGATCGCGAAGACGTACCCGACCACGCGTGGCGGCAGCGCGAAGAGCTGCCAGCTCCGCGGCCGTCCGAAGCGCCGTAGGATGCCGCGAGAAGACACCCGTTGACTCATTACCTGATCGGCTGCAGACATGCCTCACGCCTGTCACTAATCGGATCGGTAGTGGAACTCTACGTGGCCAATTCGCGACCTGCATCACCTTCAGTAACATCTAGAAAACGGTACGTGTGTTTGCGGCGCCAAGTCGGTATGTTGGTCCGCACGGGGCGATTACACAGCGAGATAGACGGTCTGCTCGGCTTTATCCCACCCGCAGTGACCTGACCGCAAGCCCCCCGATAGACAAGTGCTGGCTAGATGAAGAGAGTGAGTTTCATGCGAGGGGTTGTCTGGACTTGACTCCGGTGTTGTTGGCCTGGCTCTGGTGGTGTTAGCTGACGGCTGGCTCCGCCGCGGAGGCGTCGAGTTCTTGTTCCAGCTCAGCAATCTCCTGCTCGTCGAACATCTCGTCGCCGTCCGCGACGCCAGCTCCGGTCGGCTGGCGGGCGCCGGGCACGCTGGCGTCATCCTCGACGTCGAGACCGGCCCTGATCGCCTCGCCGCGGGCCATGGCGGCGGGGTCGGCCGTTGAGCGCCGGTTCCAGCTGAAATGCGCCTCGCCGCGGGCCAGGTCGAAGCCGATGGTGTCGGCCTGAACCTCGATCTCCGAGCGCTGCTGCCCGCTGCGGTCCTCGTAGCTCTTGGTGTAAAGCTTGCCGGCCACGATGATGGGCTGCCCCTTGCGCAGGCAGGTCGTCACGTTCTGGGCCAGCTTCCGCCAGCACTTCACCGAGTAGAACGACGTCTCACCGTCGCGCCACTCCCCCGTTTGACGGTCGACCTGGCGGGCGGTCGAGCCGATACGAAGGTTCGCGACCGCGGTGCCGTCGCTGAAGTGGTGAATTCTTGGCTCGGTCGCCACAAAACCGACCAGCGTCACGTGTCCGCCTTGCCTCATCTTGATCCTCCTGAGCTCCGGCGGCGGCGAGCCGCCGCTCCCTTGGTGGTCCCCGGCGGCGTCCGTGCCGCCGGGGGTTACCTCCAAGATGGCCCGCCGCCAAGTCGCCGGGCAGCCCTGCCCGCGCGGCTGGGGACAGCCACACCCGCTTTCCCCAGCCCTCCAGATAGCACTTCCCCGCACGACGCCAGGCGGGCATAATGCGCGCCCATCGGGCAAGACGCAGGAGCGCTACCGGCGGGACAGGCCGTTCAGGCGGGCCATCTCGTCGTCGCTCAGCGAGAAGTCGAACAGCGCGAAGTTGGCCGCGATACGTTCCGGATCAGCCGATTTCGGGATCACCGGAATCCCGTGCTGGAGGTGCCAGCGCAGCACGACCTGGGCGGGGGTCACCGAGTGCTGTTCGGCCACCCGTACGATGGTCTTGTCGCGGAGGTCCGTGCCCTTGAGCGAGCTGTATCCCTCCACGATGACCCTCCGTTCCCGCATCGCGGCCAGCAGTTTGGGGTCGTAGTGGGGCAGGCTCCACGGGATCTGGTTGATGGGCGGCCCTTCGCCGCTGGTGCGGATCAGCTCGTCGATCTGCGCGGGGCCGTAGTTGCTGACCCCCACCGCCCGGGCCAGTCCCTCGTTTCGCACAGCGAGGAACTGCTCCCACACGCGCAGGGAGGCCGCGCCGCGCGGCGGCCAGTGGATCAGCCACAGGTCGACGTGGTCCGTGCCCAGCGCGCGAAGGCTCGCGTCGAGCGTGGCGCGCTCACGGCCGGCGTTTTCCGGGGGCAGCTTCGTGGTGATGAAGACGTCCTGCCGGTCGAGGCCGCTGTCGTGTACCGCGCGACCGACTTCCGTCTCGTTCCGGTACATGGTCGCCGTGTCGATGTGGCGGTAGCCGGTCTCCAGTGCGAAGCGGATGGCCTCGTACGCCTGCTGCCCGCGCAGCCGCCACGTGCCGAACCCCACCATCGGCATGGTCACCCCACGGCCCAGGTCCACGCCGGCGCCCAGACGAATATCTGTCATACGCCTATTCTCCCAGCCGGGACGTGACCGGACGGGGCCGGGGAAGCAGAGCAGCGCTGGGGCCGGGGCCGGGGAAGGACGGACTCTGGCCGGGCGGTGCAGCTGGGCGGCGGGACGCGGGGAAGGGTCAGCTGGGCAGCACCGGGGCGGGGAAGGCCCGGGAAGCCGGCCGGAACGAGACGCCGGGAAGCCGGGCAGCCGGGGCCGGGAAATGCCGCCCGAGCCGGAAAATGAGCTGGGCAAGGCCGCGGGCGGCTGGTACGTTCACGGCTCGTGCGGCGAATCTCGGTGGTCGGTACCTCGGGCGTCGGCAAATCCAGGGTCGCCCGTAAGCTGGCCAGCAACCTCGGCGTGCCGTTCGTGGAGCTCGATGGCATCTACCACCAGCCCGGCTGGGCTCCGCTGGCCGCCGAGCAGTTCCGCCGCGAGGTAGGACAGCTGGCCGCGGGTGACGCTTGGGTGATCGACGGTAACTACAGCCTCGTCCGCCCCCTGGTCTGGGCCCGCGCGGACACTGTGGTGTGGCTGGACCTGCCCAGGCATGTGGTGATGCGCCAGGTCGTCTGGCGGACCCTGCGTCGCGTCATGTTCCGCGCTGAGTTGTGGAACGGCAACCGGGAGCGGTGGTCGAACCTGCTGAGCTGGGTTCCGGAGGAGTCCATCATCTCCTGGGCATGGCACCGGCACGCGATCTACCGGGAGCGATACAGCGCCGCGATGCGGGACCCGGCCAACGCGCACCTGCGCTTCGTGCGGCTGGGCGACCGTGCGGCCGTGCGGCCGTGCGGCGTTTCCTGGCCCAGACCGCTACGGGCCCATCCGCCGTCCGGCCGGACACCTGAGCGAATGCCGCCGGGCCCCTCGCGAGGGAGGCCACAGAGGCCCCAGATGCCCCAGAGACACCAGAGGCGCCAGAGGCCCCAGGGTGGACCTCGCGAGGGAGCGGCAGGAGCACCGGCGCTCAGGCGGCGACGAGCTCGGAAGGTTCGGCGATGACGTCGACCAGGGCGCCGTTCCGCATGACGGTGATCGGGAGCGGCTTGCCGATCGCGTCGCCGAACATTAGCCGCTGCAGATCCTGAGCCGTGGCGACCGGGTGCCCGGCCGCCGACAGGAGCAGGTCACCAGGCCGCAGCCCGGCCCGGCTGGCGGGCGCACCCGGGACGACTTCGGCCACCCGGAGCCCGTTAGGCCGGCCGATCCGCTCCTGCCAGGGTGCCGCGAGCGGGGCAGGCACGGTGACCAGCCCCAGGTAGGCTCGCCGGACCCGGCCGTCCCGCATCAGCGCGGACACGATCCGGCGGGTGGTGGAGTTGATCGGCACCGCCATGCCCAGCCCGACTCCGGCCACCGCCGTGTTGATGCCGATCACCCGCGCGTCGGCGTCTGCCAAGGCGCCGCCGGAGTTACCGGGGTTGAGCGCCGCATCGGTCTGGATAACGTCCTCGATGAGCCGGGTCCCACCGCGGCCGCCCGCGGGCATGGACCTGCCCAGCGCACTGACCACCCCTGCGGTCACCGAGCCCGCCAGGCCCAGCGGGTTGCCGACCGCCACGACCAGCTGCCCGACGACCAGATCGTCGGCCTCACCGAGCTCGGCCGGGGCGGGGGTAACCCCGGACGTACGGAGCACCGCCAAATCGGACAGCGGGTCGGCGCCGACCACCCGGAACGGGACGGTGGTGCCGTTGGAAAACGATGCCGTACCGCCCTGCGCCCGCCCGACGACGTGCGCGTTGGTGAGCAGAAACCCGTCGCCGGTGAAGACGACCCCTGAGCCGAGGCTCTCACCGGAGCCGCCGCGTCCATCCCGGGGCACGCGCAGGCTGGCCACTTTGGGCGTGAGCTTTTCGGCCACGCCAGACACAACGAGCGAGTACGCGTCCAGTGGACGGTCTGCTGCCATGACCGCCTCCAAGTGCAGCTGATTACAGTATTACAAGGCAACAGACCGGCTCATGCCTACCTTCCGGCCACTGTTATGCCATCAGCAGAATGCCGCCAGCCAGGTGGTAACCGTGCGTAAGCGCCTGGATGGCAGCTGCCGGCAGGCGGTACCGAGGGTCTGGGTATCAGCTCAGGTGCCGCGTGAAGAACCGCAGCGCGCTGTCCAGCTCGAACACCGGGAGATCCCCGTGCTCGCCGATGCGGCCGGCGCGGAGCTGTGGCCCTTTGGTCAGGGGCGGCCGGCGGCGACGAGGCCGGTGCAGAACTGGGCGTATCCGCTGAGCTCGGCGCCGGTGGGGGTGACCACCAAGTCACGGGCCACGGCGTCGATGCGGGAGCGCATGATGGCGGCCATGTGCTCGCGTTCCCGGTCCGAGGAGAGCATGACCGCATTCTGGCTGCCGGATGCGGTCAGCCAGCCGAGCAGGAGCAGCGCTATGACCATGGCGGCCAGCCAGGGCAGCAGGCCGGCGCTGCCGATCAGTTCCGGCGGGTGCGGTCCCGCTGCATGGAGGACACCGGCCACGAGGATGACCCCCATCCAGCCGACGCCCGTGACCACCATCGCGACCAGGAGCCACTGCCAAGCGCAGACGAGGCGCCACCAGGCGGGTATCCGCGCGCCGACCGGCATGCTCTCGCTGATCGCCGCGCTGAGCGCGCCGCTGACTTCGCCGGCGCGGGACCGGGCCGCGGCGCGCACGGTGCGCGGCCACGGATCGGGGAGGCCTTCGTTTACCGCGTCGGCGAACACGGTGATGGCGCTGTCGATCTCGGACTGCTGCGCTTCGGCGCCGGCGGCCACTGCCGTTCGGGCGTCGCCACTGACCCGCCCCAGGCGGACTGGATCACGGCCCGCGAACCAGCCGGCGGCACGGCTGAACGGCCAGCTGAGGTACCGGGCGGCATGGATCCCACGGACGTCTTCCAGCGCATCGGTGACGCCGGCCAGGCCAGCCGCCCGCGCGAAGGCGTCAGCCAGGTGGAGAGCGGGCCCAGCCGGGACGTTGTCGGCCGCGGTCTTGACCCTGGGCACGGGCCGCTGCTCGGTGAGCGGGGCCTCGTCCCAGGGCAGCCGGGTGGCCACGGGCTGTGGTGGCACCGGGTCGCCCGCGGTCGCCGGCCGGCTGTCGGCGAGCACCAGGAACGCCGCCGCCGCGGCGTCTGGGTCCCGGCCGCCGGCGGACGAGGCCGGCGCCGTCATCCCGGCGGCCCCAGCGGGCGCGCCGGGCACTTGGGCGCCGGCCGGCCCCGGAGCTCCCCCGGCCATGACGGCCGCCGCCGCGGGCACGGCCGGAGCCGCGTTCCGGTCCCAGCTGGTCCCAGCCGCACGGCGGGCGACCGCGGCCGGATCCGCGGCGTAGGCAGCGAACTTGGCGATGATGCTGTCGATATCGGCCGCGATTCGGTCGGTCGCCGTGTGCCGGGCGGACACCGCCTCGCCCAGGGCGCGGCGCAGGTTGTCCAGGCCCGCACCGGTCGCGGCGGACACCAGCAGGACGCGCGCCTCACCGTGGCCTTCTGAATCCAGCAGCCGCCGCAGGTCTTCCTCGCAGTCCCCGGCCTGCTGCGGGGTGAGCAGGTCGCACTGGTTGAGCGCCACCGTGGTCACGCCCGCGTGCCGGGCCAGCGGCGCGAGAAAGCGGTTGTGCACGGCGGCGTCGGCGTACTTCTGCGGGTCCAGCACCCAGACCATCAGGTCCGCCTGGCTGATCAGGCGATCCACCGCGGTCGCGGCCCCGGCGGCCACCGAATCGTGGTCAGGCAGGTCGAGCAGCACCAGCCCGCTCAGCGCCGCCTCACCGGCATCCAGCGCGCTGGCCCGCGCGTACCGGTAGCGCCGCTCGATCCCGAGCCAGTCCAGCAGGGGCGCCGCTCCCTGCATCCCCCACACACAGGCGTGCGCCGACCGGGTTCCAGGGCGGGTCACCGCGGGCGGTGAGAAGGTGGCGCCGGCCAGCGCGTTGAACAGGGAGGACTTACCGCTGCCGGTACCGCCCGCCAGGGTCACGACCGTGTGCGCGGCGGACAGCTGGAGGCGCTCACCGGCCCGCTCGATCAGGGTCTCGGCTTCGCCGAGCAGCTCCGGGCTGAATCCGCCCGGGCCACTGCGTTCCCGGGCGATCTGCACCAGCGAGGCCAGGGCCGATAGCCGGGCCGGCAGCTGCGCGTCCGGCGGCGCGGGATGAGGGGGCGCACTGATCGTCACTGCAGCGCCTCGAGCATGAAGCCAGCCTGGTACAGCCGGACCCCCGCGACCTCGTCGCAGCGCCCCGCCCCGTCGATGACCTCGGAGAAGCGACGGAGTTCCTCGTCGAGTAGCAAGCGCGCCCTCTCGTTAAGCTCAGCGCGAGCCGTCCGGAATATGTCGGGTACCGGCTCCTCGCCCAGGACGGCCGTTACGATGCGCCGGGGCAGCGTCAGGATGTCGCTGTCGTCCAGGCCCGCGGCCGCGTGGCTGCCGACCGCGTTCTCGCCCAGGATCGCGAGCACGGTAACCAGCGCCAGCGTATCGTCGTCCAGCGCCGCGGCCCTAGAAAGCGACCGTTTGTGCTGCTCAGAGAGCTGTACGAGCCGCATGACGTGATCCTGCCACGCGCTGACGGCTCGCGCGGCGCGCAACGGCAGATCCGGGGCAGACTTACCCAGATTCAGCTCCCGGACATCGCCCTCGCCATCCCCGAACGCCGACGCGAACAGCCAGTCCGCCTTGCGGCCGGATGCGCGGGCCTGCTCGGCCGC
>JBEKCN010000006.1:0-14142 GCA_050014855.1 Streptosporangiaceae bacterium
TGACGACCCGCGAGCGGGAAGTGCTCCGCCTCATCGCACGTGGCTACACCTACAAGGAGATCGCGGGCGAGCTCTACATCTCGGTCAAGACGGTGGAAAGCCACGTCTCCTCGGTGCTGCGCAAGCTGCAGCTGTCGACCCGCCACCAGCTCACCCGCTGGGCCACCGAGCGCCGCCTGACCTGACCCGCCGCACAGCGGGCCCAGTCACCAGGGGATGGTTACCACGGCCCAGTCACCAGGGGACGGTGCCGTGGCGGTCGAAGTAGCCGCCAGTGGGGCCGTCCGGGCCGACCTGGGCCATCCGGACGATGATCTCGGCACCCTCCTCGACGGTCTGGGTGCCCTCGTGGTGGTTGAAGTCGGTGCCGGTGTAGCCGGGGTCCACGACGTTGATCCGCATGGCGGGGAACGCCTTGGCGTACTGGGTCGTCAGCATGTTGACGGCGGCCTTGGACGAGCCGTAGGCCACGGCGGGGAACCGGGACTCCATCCGCTCCGGGTTCGTGGTCACGGCCAGCGACCCGAGGCCGCTGCTGACGTTCACGATGACGGCGGCGTCGCTGGCCTCCAGCAGCGGCAGGAACGCGTGCGTGACCCGGACGATGCCGAACACGTTCGTGTCGTAGACGGCCTGCAGGTCGGTCGCGGTTACGTCGGCGGGTGCCTTCCGGCCGCCGGAGATACCGGCGTTGTTGATCAGGACGTCGAGGTGGCCTTCCTCCTCGCGGATCTGGTTGGCCGCGGCCTGGACGGAATCGTCCCTGGTGACGTCGATGACCAGCAGGCGGGCGCCGAGCCGGCCAGCGGCCTCCTTGCCCCGCTGCTCATCGCGCGACCCGACGTAGACGGTGTGGCCGACGGCGATCAGCTGGCGGGCGGTCTCGTAGCCGAGGCTCTTGTTGGCTCCGGTAATAAGGGTGGTGGTCATGTCCTCCAGCCTGCCGGGCGACCGGCCGGACTGGTAGCGGACGCTTCTTCCTGGGACTGCCGGTACCAGCCTGGGCGCGCCGCCGCCGCGCATACTGAAGAGATGGGTGATCACGGCGACCTCGGCCCGGCGCTGCGCGGCTGGCGGGACCGGGTGGCCCCCGGGGACGTGGGGCTGGCCACGGGCCCGGCCCGCCGCGCCCCCGGCCTGCGGCGGGAAGAGCTGGCCCTGCTGGCCGACGTGTCCGCGGACTACGTGACCCGGCTGGAGCAGGGCCGTGCGACCGCGCCATCGGCGCAGGTCCTGACGGCTCTGGCCCGGGCGCTCCGGCTCTCGGACGCAGAACGGCAGCACCTGTTCCGGCTGGCCGGGCAGCCTGCGCCGAAGCCCGGCCGGATCAGCCCGCACCTGACGCCGAGCGTGCAACGGCTGCTGGACCAGCTGGACGGGGTGCCGGTCGCGGTCAGCGACGCGGCGTGGAACCTGATCGCCTGGAACCGTATGTGGGCTGCGCTGGCGGGAGATCCATCCGCCGCGGACGGCCGGAACCGGAACTTCCTGTGGCGCCACTTCACCGGTTGCCTTAGCCGGGTCGTGCGCGAGCCGGCCGAGGAGGCCGCGTTCGAGGCCTCGATGGTGGCGGACGTCCGGTCGGCGACGGCCCGGTACCCGGAGGATGGGAACCTGCGGCGGCTCATCGCCGACCTGCGGTCGGCCAGCCCCCGGTTCGCCGAGCTATGGGACTCCGGAACGGTCGGCCCGCACGAGGCTTCGCGCAAAACGTTCCGGCACCCGGACGTCGGCCTGATCACGGTGGACTGCGACGTGCTGACCGTGCACGGCAGCGACCTGCAGATCGTGGCCTACTCGGCGCCTCCGGGCAGCGAGGCCGCGGAGAAGCTGCGATTGCTGTCCGTGATAGGCACCCAGTGTTTGCCAGGGGTGACGACCCCCCTGGAACCCCCTGTGCTGGCCCGGGGGGGCGACCCCCCGGAACCCCCCGCTGCGCTTCGCGCCCGCGCGGTGGTACCTCGCCGACACACCGGCCACTCACCGGGCCCAAGGGCCCGGTTCGCTGGGCCGGTAGCGAGCGCCTCGCCGTAGGTCCTGCTGCGGTTCTCGCCGACAGCACCGGCCGCTCACCCGGGCCTTCGGCCCGGGGTCGCTGGGCCGGTAACGGTCGGCTGTCCATAGCCTGTGCCGTAAGCCGTGGCTGCGGCTCAAGCACGGGCGGGGTTGTGCCAGGCTGGGGGCATGGCCCGCGCCGATCTGGATAAGCGGCCCGGTGAAGTCGCAGCGATGTTCGACGAGCTCGCCGGGCGTTACGACCTGCTCAACGACCTGCTGTCGGCCGGCCAGGTCCGGTTCTGGCGGCGCGTGGTGGCCGGTGCCGTAGCCGCCCGGCCCGGTGAGCGGATCCTGGATCTGGCCGCCGGCACCGGGACCTCGACCGTCACCTTCGGCGCGGACGGCGCCGAGTGCGTCGCGTGCGACTTCTCCATCGGGATGCTCCGGGCCGGGCTGCGCCGCGTCCGGTCCGCCGCGGCGGGGCCGCGGCCCGCGTTCGTGGCCGGTGACGCGCTCCGGCTGCCCTTCCGCGACGGGGCGTTCGAGGCCGTGACGATCTCGTTCGGCCTGCGCAACGTGGTCGACCCCGGCCAGGCCCTCAGCGAGATGCTCCGGGTCACCAAGCCGGGCGGCCGCCTGGTCATCTGCGAGTTCTCCCGGCTGAAGCTGCGGCCACTGCGGGTGGCCTACGAGCGCTACCTGGCCCGGGCGCTGCCCGCGATCGCTCGGCGTGCCGCGCGCAACCCGGCGGCCTACGAGTACCTGGCCGAGTCGATCGTCGACTGGCCCGATCAGCAGGAGCTGGCCCGGCTGATGCTAAGTGCAGGCTGGTCGGCGGTGAAGTGGCGGGACCTGACCTTCGGTATTGTCGCCGTACACGCCGCCCGCCGCCCGCCGGAGGGGGCGCCCCGCTGACCGGGTCGGCGACACGCCAACCCCCGGCCAGGCTTAAACTAACGCCAAAGAACTTGTGAAGAGCTTCACAAGTCAACGTCAGGAACGGACACGTGACCGAGCACGTTTCCCCCGTCGCCGCGGCGGCGCCCGCACGGCCCGCCGCCGACGAGGCGGATGTCATCGTTGTCGGAGCCGGCCCCTCCGGGTCGACGACCGCCTATTACCTCGCTAACGCGGGGCTCGACGTGCTGCTGCTGGAAAAGAGCCACTTCCCGCGGGAGAAGGTGTGCGGCGACGGCCTCACCCCCCGGGCGGTCAAGGCGCTGGTGGCCATGGGGGTGCCGCTCAGCGCGGACGACGGCTGGCTGCCCAACAAGGGCCTGCGCGTCGTCGGCGCGGGGATGCGGCTCGAGCTGCCCTGGCCGGACTTGACCACTTACCCCGGCTACGGCCTGGTCCGCACCCGGCTGGACTTCGATCAGCGGCTGGCCCAGCGCGCTGCCCGCGCCGGGGCGAAGCTGATCGAGGGCGTCAACGTGACCGGCCCCGTCATCGACGAGCGGACCGGCCGGATCACCGGGGTGACCGCCCGGCCCACCGGCGGCAAGAGGGCCGACAGCAGCGACGCCGGGGCGGAGCGGGTCTACCGCGGCCGCCTGGTCATCGCCGCGGACGGGAACTCCTCCCGGCTGTCGGTCTCGATGGGCCTGCGCAAGCGGGACGACCGCCCGATCGGCGTGGCCGTCCGGGCCTACTACACCAGCCCCCGGCACGAAGACGACTACCTGGAGTCCTGGCTCGATCTGTGGGACGGCGACCGGCAGCTGCCCGGCTACGGCTGGATCTTCGGCATGGGCGACGGCACGAGCAACGTCGGGCTGGGACTGCTGAACACGTCCGCGGCGTTCGGCCACACCGATTATCACGCGCTGCTGCACCGCTGGCTGGCCGGCATGCCGCCGGAATGGGGATTCACCGAGGATAACCGCGTCGGCCCGGTGCGCGGCGCCGCGCTCCCGATGGCCTTCAACCGGACCCCGCATTACACCCGCGGCCTGGTCCTGGTGGGTGACGCGGCAGGCATGATCAACCCCTTCAACGGCGAGGGCATCGCCTACGCGATGGAATCCGGGGAGCTGGCGGCGCGGATCGTAACGCAGGCCCTGGCCGCTCCGGCATGGCCCGGCGCTGAAAAGGTGCTGAATAGCTACCCGCGCGTACTCGCGGATGCCTACGGGGGCTACTACGCTCTCGGGCGGACGTTCGTGAAAGCGATCGGCCAGCCAGACCTGATGAGGTTCGCCACCCGGCACGCCATGTCACGCCCCGCGCTGATGCGCTTCGCGCTGAAGCTCCTCGGTAACCTGACGGATCCGCGCGGCGACGCGTCGGACCGCCTGATCAACGCCTTGACCAGGCTGGCGCCCGCACGCTAGCCAACCCTGAAGAAGCGAATGTGGATACCGTGCCTAGGATAGAAATCCCGGCCGCACACGCCGCGCCGGGAAGTGGCGCGTGCGACGATCGCCCCGCCTCACGTGCACGCGGCCCGCGCGATGACCGGTCGCGGCGCCACCGGAAATCGCAGAGAGGGAACGGGGACTCATGAGTGCATACGTGCCCATCCTCGTGCTGGGTGTCCTGGCGGCCGCGTTCGCGGTCTTCTCGGTCGTCATAGGCACCGTGACCGGCCCGAAGCGGTGGAACCGGGCCAAGCTGCAGGCGTACGAGAGCGGCATTGAGCCGACCCCGCAGCCTCCGGGCGGCGGCCGGTTCCCGATCAAGTACTACCTGACCGCGATGCTCTTCATCCTCTTCGACATCGAGATCGTCTTCCTCTACCCGTGGGCGGTCACGTTTCAGAAGCTCGGGGCCTTCGGCCTCGTCGAAATGGTTACGTTCGTCGTCACGGTGCTGATCGCGTACGCCTACATCTGGCGGCGCGGCGGCCTGGATTGGGATTAGCAATGGGCCTTGAAGAACTGCTGCCGAGCGGGATCATGCTGACCTCGGTCGAGAAGGCCGCCGGGTGGGCGCGCCGGAGCTCGCTCTGGCCGGCCACGTTCGGCCTCGCCTGCTGCGCGATCGAGCTGATGCAGACCGGAGGACCGCGCCACGACCTGGCCCGGTTCGGCATGGAGCGGGCGTCCAACACGCCGCGGCAGGCGGACCTGATGATCGTGGCCGGCCGGCTCAGCCAGAAGATGGCCCCGGTGATGCGGCAGGTCTACGACCAGATGGCCAACCCCAAGTGGGTCATCTCGATGGGCGTCTGCGCGTCCAGCGGCGGGATGTTCAACAACTACGCGATCGTGCAGGGCTGCGACCATATCGTGCCCGTCGACATCTACCTGCCCGGCTGCCCACCGCGGCCGGAGATGCTGCTGGACGCGATCGTCAAGCTGCACGACCGGATCCTGAACGGCAAGCTGGGCAAGAACCGGGAGCGGCAGATCGAGGAGCTGGAGCATGAGCGGCTGGCCCGGCTGCCGCTGCAGACGTCGGTGCTGCCCGTCCAGCCGCTGCTGGGCGGCCATCCGGTCACCTCCGGAGTGCAGCCGGAGGCGCACGAATGAGCGAGCACAGCGGCTCCGGGACGCCCGGCGACGGCGCGCCGCAGGAGCAGGAGCAGGAGCAGGCGAACCTGCCCGCCCGTGCCGGGGATGAGCGTCTCGCCGAGCCCGTCGCCCGGCGCGGCATGTTCGGCACCGGAACCAGCGGAGATACGTCCGGCTACGGACGGCTCCTGGTCCGGGTCCCGCCGGAAGTGTCTACCCCGCGCCCGTACGGCTCCTACTTCGACGAGGTCACCGATGAGCTCGCGCGGGTGCTGGAGGCGGACGGCACCGGTTTCGGGGACGCGGTCGAGCGGGTCATCGCCGACCGGGGGGAGCTGACCTTCCACGTGCGGCGCGAGCGGCTGCCGGAGGTGGCCGCCAAGCTGCGGGACGAGCCCGGGCTGGCCTTCGGGCTGTGCACCGGCGTCTCCGGGGTGCACTACCCGGCGGAGACCGGCCGCGAGCTGCGGGCCGTGTACCACCTGCTGTCGATCACCCGCAACCGGCGGGTGCGGCTGGAGGTCACCACACCGGACGAGGACCCGCACATCCCGTCGCTGGTCGACGTCTACCCGGCGCTCGACTGGCACGAGCGGGAGACCTGGGACTTCTTCGGCATCATCTTCGACGGCCATCCGTCGCTGACCCGGATCGAGATGCCGGACGACTGGAAGGGCCACCCGCAGCGCAAGGACTACCCGCTCGGCGGCATCCCCGTCGAGTACCGCGGCACCAAGGTGCCGCCGCCCGATGAGCGGAGGTCGTACGCATGACCAGCCATTCCGCGCCGCCGCGGGCCGGCGGCCTGGATGACGGCACGGCCGAGGGCCGCGTCTACACGGTCTCCGGCCAGGACTGGGACCAGCTGGTCGCGGCCGCGGACCAGGCCGCCGACACGCCGGGCACCGGTCACATGGTCATCAACATGGGCCCCCAGCACCCGTCCACGCACGGCGTGCTTCGGCTCATCCTGACCCTGGACGGCGAGACCGTCACCGAGTGCCGCGTCGGTATCGGCTACCTGCACACCGGCATCGAGAAGAACATGGAGTACCGCACCTGGACGCAGGGCGTCACGTTCTGCACCCGGGCGGACTACCTGATGCCGATCTTCAACGAGACGTCGTACTGCCTGGCCGTGGAGCGACTGCTCGGCGTCGAGGACCGGATCCCGGACCGGGCGAACATCATCCGGGTGCTGATGATGGAGCTCAACCGGATCGGCTCGCACCTGGGCGGGCTCGGGCCGTTCGGCCTGGAGCTGGGCGCGACCACGATCTTCATGCAGGGCGTGCGAATGCGGGAGAACGTGCTCGACCTGATGGAGCTGATCACCGGCCTGCGGATGAACCACGCCTACATCCGGCCCGGCGGCGTGGCCCAGGACCTGCCGCCCGGCGCGCTCGAGAAGATCCGCGAGTTTCTGCGCCGTGCGCCCACATGGACCGGTCAGCTGCGTGCGCTGATAGACTCCAACCCGGTCTTCACCGGCCGGACCAAGGGCGTGGCCTACCTCGACCTGGAAGGCTGCACGGCCCTGGCCGTCACCGGGCCGATGCTGCGCAGCGCCGGGCTGCCGTGGGACCTGCGCAAGAGCCAGCCCTACTGCGGGTACGAGACGTACGAGTTCGACGTGCCCACCCGCACCACCTGCGACACCTATGGCCGGTACGTGATCCGGATGGATGAGGTCGACCAGTCGCTGCGGATCATCGAGCAGTGCGTCGACCGGCTGGCCAGGACCCGGCCCGCCGATGACCCGGTGATGATCCAGGACGCCAAGATCGGCTGGCCCGCGCGGCTGTCCCTCGGCCCGGACGGGCTGGGCCCGTCGCCCGAGCACATCGCGCACATCATGGGCCAGTCCATGGAGGCGCTGATCCACCACTTCAAGCTGGTCACCGAGGGCTTCCGGGTCCCGGCGGGCCAGGCGTACGTGCCGATCGAGTCGCCCAAGGGCGAGCTGGGCTGCCACGTGGTCAGCGACGGCGGGACCCGGCCCTACCGGGTGCACATACGGGACCCGTCGTTCCACCACATGCAGGCGATGGCCGTGCTCTGCGAAGGCGCGCTGCTCGCCGACGTGATCCCGGCGATCGCCAGCATCGATCCCGTCCTCGGAGGGATAGACAGATGAGCCAGTCGTCCGGCCCCAGGGGGCTACGGCATTGTCGCATCGACGCTGCCCTCCCGCTGCGACCCGGAGGAGTAGACCGGTAATGGCGTTCAGCGATGAGGCGCTGGCGCGCCTGGAGCCCGACGTGGTGGCGATCATCAGCCGCTACCCGCGTCCGCGTTCGGCCCTGATGCCGCTGCTGCACCTGCTGCAGTCCGAAGAGGGCTTCGTCTCCGACGACGCGATCAGCTTCTGCGCCGCCCGGCTCGGTCTCACCCAGACCGAAGTCACCGCGGTGGCGAGCTTCTACACGCTGTACAAGCGGGCCCCGGTCGGTGAGTACCACGTCGGCGTGTGCACGAACACGCTGTGCGCGATCATGGGCGGTGACCAGATCCTGGCCACGCTGGAGGAGTACCTCGGCGTGGTCCCGGACGAGCCGACCAGCGACGGCAAGGTCAGCATCGAGCACGTGGAGTGCAACGCCGCCTGCGACTACGCCCCCGTCGTGATGGTCAACTGGGAGTTCTTCGACAACCAGACGCCGGAGTCCGCGATCGCGCTGGTGGACGACCTGCGGGCCGGGCGCCCGGTCACCCCCACCCGCGGGCCGGGCCGGCTGTGCACCTGGCGGCAGGCGTCCCGCATCCTCGCCGGGTTCGGTGACGGCCAGGCCGCCGAGGGGCCCGCCGCCGGCCCCGCCAGCCTGGTAGGACTGAGGATCGCCAAAGAGCAGGGCTGGACGGCACCGGAGCCCGATCGGCCCACCGGGCCCGGCGCACCGGGCGGCCCGGACAAGCCGAACAGCACTGCCACCAAGGGAGCGTCGCGTTGACCGACACGCTGACACCGGTGCTGACCGCGCACTGGGACGAGCCGGACAGCTTCCTGCTCGCCGGGTACCGGCGGAAGGGCGGCTACCAGGCACTGGCCAAGGCGCTGGCCATGCCGCCGGATGAAGTCATCGCCCAGGTCAAGGAGTCCGGGCTCCGCGGCCGCGGCGGCGCCGGGTTCCCGACCGGCAACAAGTGGGCTTTCATCCCGCAGGGCGACGGCAAGCCGCACTACCTGGTGGTCAACGCCGACGAGTCCGAGCCGGGCACCTGCAAGGACGTCCCGCTGATGATGGCCAACCCGCACGCCCTGATCGAGGGCGCCATCATCGCCGCCTACGCGATCCGGTGCAGCCGGGCCTTCATCTACGTGCGGGGCGAGGCCCTGCAAGCGGTCCGGCGGGTCCAGCTGGCGGTCGCCGAGGCCTACGAGGCCGGGTACGCCGGCCGGGACATCCTCAACACCGGTTACGACCTGGAGATCGTGGTGCACTGCGGCGCCGGCGCCTACATCTGCGGCGAGGAGACGGCGCTGCTCGACTCGCTGGAGGGGTACCGCGGCCTGCCCCGGCTCAAGCCGCCGTTCCCGGCCATCGAGGGCCTGTACGCCAGCCCGACCGTGGTCAACAACGTCGAGTCGATCGCCAGCGTGCCATCCATCATGCTCAACGGCGGCGACTGGTTCGCGGACCTCGGCACCGAGAAATCCAAGGGCTACGGGATCTTCTCGCTGTCCGGGCACGTCACCACGCCCGGCCAGTTCGAGGCGCCGCTCGGCATCACCCTGCGCGAGCTGCTCGACCTGGCCGGCGGAGTACGGGCCGGGCACCGGCTGAAGTTCTGGACCCCGGGCGGCTCTTCGGTGCCGCTGCTCACCGACGAGCACCTGGACGTGCCGCTGGACTTCGAGTCGGTGATGGCCGCCGGGTCTCAGCTGGGCACCCGGGCCCTGCAGATCTTCGACGAGACCACCTGCGTGGTGCGGGCCGTGCTCCGCTGGACCGAGTTCTACCAGCACGAATCGTGCGGCAAGTGCACCCCGTGCCGGGAGGGCACCTACTGGATGGTGCGCGTCCTGGACCGGCTGGAGCACGGGCAGGGCACGGATGAGGACCTGGACAAGCTGCTGGACATCTGCGACAACATCCTGGGCCGCGCGTTCTGCGCCCTGGGGGACGGCGCGACCAGCCCGATCACCTCGTCGATCCAGTTCTTCCGGGATGAGTACATCGAGCACCAGAAGCGCGGCGGCTGCCCGTTCGACCCCGCCGCCTCGACCCTGTTCGATTCGAGCGGCCCAGCGCACGCCCTGGGCGGAGGCCGGTAGAGCAATGACCGTTCAGGCAACCAGCGGGCCCGGCACACCCGCGCCCGTGGACACCGTGTCCGTCACCATCGACGGCTTCGAGATCGCCGTGACGAAGGGGACCCTGGTGATCCGGGCCGCCGAGCTGCTCGGCATCCAGATCCCCCGGTTCTGCGACCATCCGCTGCTCGATCCGATCGGCGCCTGCCGCCAGTGCCTGGTCGACGTGGAAGGCCAGCGCAAGCCGATGGCCTCCTGCACCACGGTGTGCACCGGTGGCATGGTGGTCCGTACCCAGCTCAGCTCGCCGATGGCGGAGAAGGCGCAGCGCGGCGTGATGGAGCTGCTGCTGGTCAACCACCCGCTGGACTGCCCGATGTGCGACAAGGGCGGCGAGTGCCCGCTGCAGAACCAGGCCATGACCACCGGCCAGGGCGAGACCCGCTTCACCGAGCCCAAGCGGACGTTCCCCAAGCCGGTCGCGATCTCCTCCGAGGTGCTGCTGGACCGGGAACGCTGCATCTCGTGCACCCGGTGCACGCGGTTCTCCGAGGAGATCGCCGGCGACGCGTTCATCGAGTTCGTCGACCGCGGGCCCAGCCAGATGATCAGCACCGCCGAGGGTGACCCGTTCAACTCCTACTTCTCCGGCAACACCGTGCAGATCTGCCCGGTGGGCGCGCTCACGGGCGCGGCGTACCGGTTCCGGTCCCGCCCCTTCGACCTGGTCTCGACCAGCGGCGTCTGCGAGCACTGCGCGGCCGGCTGCCGGCAGCGCACCGACCACCGCCGCGGCCGGGTCATGCGGCGCCTGGCCGCCGACGACCCGCAGGTCAACGAGGAGTGGAACTGCGACAAGGGCCGGTGGGCGTTCACCTACGCCACCGAGTCCGACCGGCTGACCACCCCGCTGGTCCGCAACTCCGACGGCGTGCTGGTCCCCTCGTCCTGGCCGCAGGCGATCCGGGCCGCGGCGCTCGGCCTGCAAGCCGCCCGGGTCACGGACACCCCGGCCGGCCTGCCGCCGCAGGGCCCGCACGGCGCCGCGGTGCTGACCGGCGGCCGGCTCACGCTGGAAGACGCCTACGCCTACGCCAAGTTCGCCCGGGTCGCGCTCGGTACCAATGACATCGACATGCGGGCCCGCCCGCACTCGGCCGAGGAGGCCGGGTTCCTGGCCGCCGGGGTCGCCGGGCAAGGCATTCAGGTCAGCTACGACGACCTGGAGCACGCCCCGGCCGTGCTGCTGGCCGGGTTCGAGCCCGAGGAAGAGTCGCCCATCGTCTTCCTGCGGCTGCGCAAGGCGGTCCGCAAGTACAACCTGCGGGTCTTCGCGATCGCGCCGTTCGCGACCCCCGGGCTCGCCAAGCTGTCCGGCGACCTGCTCGCCACCGTCCCGGGCGAGGAAGCGCGGGCCATCGGCCGCCTGGGCGGGGGCGACGCCGGCCCGGCCCGGCCCGCCGCGGCCCCGCTGGGCGCCGCCGCCGCGGCGGAAGCCGTGCGGTGGAAGGCGGCGGCCGGGGCCCTGGCCGCGCCCGGGGCCATCATCCTGGTCGGCGAGCGGCTGGCGGGGATCCCGGGTGCGCTGTCGGCCGCGGCCGGGCTGGCCGAGAAGACCGGCGCACGGCTCGCCTGGATCCCGCGCCGCGCGGGTGAGCGCGGCGCGATCGAGGCCGGGGCGATGCCTGGCCTGCTCCCGGTCGGCCGGCCGGTCACGGGCACCGACGCCCGCATGGAGGTCGCGCGGGCCTGGGGCGTCGCGTCCCTGCCGTCGGAGCCCGGCCGTGACACCGCCGGCATCCTCGCCGCCGCGGCCGCCGGTGAGCTCGGCGCCCTCGTCGTCGCCGGGGTCGACCCCGCCGACCTGCCCGACCCGGCTGCCGCGCTGGCCGCGCTGGCGATGACACCGTTCATCGTCAGCCTCGAGCTGCGGGTCAGCGCGGTCACGGACCGGGCGGATGTGGTCCTGCCGGTCGCGGCCGTGGTCGAGAAGCCGGGCACGTTCGTCAACTGGGAGGGCCGCGGCGGCACGTTCGGCGCGGCCCTGCCGGTACCCGGCGTCCGGTCCGACCTGTACGTGCTGGGCGAGATCGCCGACGAGATGGACGTGCACCTCGGCCTGCCCGACGCCGAGGCTGCGCGGGCCGAGATCGCCCGCATCGGCACCTGGCGCGGCGCCCGGCAGACCGCCCCCGCCGTCCCAGCCGGGCCGCAGGACGCGGCCGGGCCCGGGGAGGCCGCGCTGGCCACCTGGCACCTGCTGCTCGACGACGGGCGGATGCAGGACGGGGAGCCGTACCTGGCCGGCACGGCCCGGCGGGCTACGGCGCGGATGTCACCGGGGACCGCGGCGGAAGCCGGTGTGGCCGACGGCGATAAGGTCACCGTGGCCACCGAACGCGGCTCGTGCACGCTTCCCGTTGAGGTGACCGACATGCCCGACCGGGTGGTGTGGCTGCCGGCCAACTCCGCCGGCTGCGCCGTCCGCGCACAGCTGGGGGCCGGCCACGGCACCCGGGTCACGCTGAGGAGCCCCGAATGAGCAACCTGGCTGCGGGCGCGGTGTCCGCGGCGGACCCCACGCTGGCGAGTTTCTACCCCTTGATCTGGTGGATCATCGCCATCAAGGTGGTGGTTATCTTCCTGTTCCTGCTGCTGTTCCAGATCTTCATGATCTGGGCCGAGCGGCGGGTCATCGGCCGCATGCAGGCCCGGCCGGGCCCCAACCGATGGGGGCCGTTCGGGCTGCTTCAGCCGGTCGCCGACGCGCTCAAGCTGCCGCTGAAGGAAGACATCGTGCCGCGGCAGGTGGACAAGTTCCTGTTCGCCCTGGCCCCGATCCTGGCCGCGGTGCCCGCGTTTATCAGCTTCGCGATCATCCCGGTCGGGCCCATAGTGTCGATCTTCGGGGTGCGCACGCCGCTGCAGCTCACCGATTTCCCGGTCGCGGTCCTGCTGACGCTGGCCATGAGCTCGATCGCGGTCTACGGCATCGTGCTGGCGGGCTGGTCGGCGGAGTCGCCGTACTCGCTGCTCGGCGGCCTGCGCTCGTCGGCCCAGGTGATCAGCTACGAGATCGCTATGGCCCTGGCCTTCGTGGCCGTGTTCCTCTACGCGGGCACGCTGTCCACCACCGGCATCGTCAACGCGCAGGAGCACGGCTGGTACGTGTGGGAGCTGCTCCCGTCGTTCCTGATCTACGTCATCTGCATGGTCGGGGAGACCAACCGGCTGCCGTTCGACCTGCCCGAGGGCGAGGGTGAGCTGGTCGGCGGGTACCACACCGAGTACTCCTCGATGCGGTTCGTGCTGATGTACCTGGCCGAGTACATCAACATGCTGACGGTCTCCGCGCTCGCCACCACGCTGTTCCTCGGCGGCTGGCGGGCGCCCTGGCCACTGTCCCTGTGGTCGGGCGCCAACAGCGGCTGGTACCCCATCATCTGGTTCCTGATCAAGGTCGCGCTGTTCGAGTTCGGCTTCATCTGGCTGCGCGGGTCGCTGCCCCGGGTCCGCTACGACCAGCTCATGTCGCTCGGCTGGAAGGTGCTGATCCCGGTGGCCATCATCTGGCTGCTGCTCATCGCCACCGTCCGCGCCTGGCGCTACGACACCCACAGCACGGCGGTCTACGTGGTCGGCGGCGTGGTGCTCGCCATCATCATCGTCATCGCCGTGTCGTGGGATATCGCCGCGGAACGGCGTGCCTCGCGCGGGGCCGAGGCCGACTCGGCGACGCTGGAGGCCGAGTCCGAGCCGGGCGCTGGCCCGGCGCCGGCCCGTAGCGGCCGGGTGACCTACCGGGTCCCGCCGCTCGACCTGCCCCACTACCACGGCATCGGGGTCACCGACCCGGCCGGCGCGGCTGAGGCCGCCCCGGCGGGCACGTTGACCGGTGCGGCTGACGCCAACGGCACCAAGGAGGTCACCGGTGCTTGACTTCCTCAACCCCATCAAGGGGTTCGGGGTCACCTTCCACGAGATGTTCCGGAAGGTCGACACCGTGCAGTACCCGGAGGAAAGGCGGCCGACCGCGCCGCGTTTCCACGGGCACCATCAGCTCAACCGCTGGCCCGACGGGCTGGAGAAGTGCATCGGCTGTGAGCTGTGCGCCTGGGCCTGCCCGGCCGACGCGATCTACGTCGAGGGACGCGACAACACGGTCGACGGCCGCTTTTCCCCCGGCGAACGGTACGGGCACGTCTACCAGATCAACTACCTGCGCTGCATCCTGTGCGGCCTGTGCATCGAGGCGTGCCCGACCCGCGCGCTGACGATGACGAACGAGTACGAGCTGGCTGACGACAGCCGCGAGAACCTGATCTGGACGAAGGAGCAGCTGCTGGCGCCGCTGCAGGTCGGGATGGAAGCCCCGCCGCACCCGATGCGGCTCGGTGCTGACGAGAAGGACTACTACCTGCTCGGCGCGGCCGG
>JBEKCN010000007.1:0-13608 GCA_050014855.1 Streptosporangiaceae bacterium
CAACCGACGTAGATGCCCCACATCCCGGTGTCCGCGTGCTGGGAGGCGAAGCTGTAGACCGAGTAGGCCAGGCCCCGCTTCTCGCGAATCTCCTGGAACAACCGGGAGGACATCCCGCCGCCGAGCGCCGCGTTGAGCACGCCCAACGCGTACCGGCGGTCGTCGTTGCGGGACAGCCCCTCACAGCCGAGCACCAGGTTGGCCTGCTCGATCCCGCGTGAGACCAGGCGCAGGCCGGCGCCTGGGCCCAGCCCCGGCTTCGCGTACTCGCCGCCCAGCCGGGGCGGGGCGGGCTCGACCTGCCCATGCAGCACGTCGCCGAAGGTCTGCCGGACCTGGTCCACGAGCTCGTCGTGATCCAGGCTGCCCGCCGCGGCCACGACGAGGTGCTCCGGGCCGTACTTGGCCCGGTAGTGCTCATAGATCTGGTCACGGGTGATCGCGTTGATCGACTCCACGGTGCCCAGCACGGGACGCCCGAGCGGGGTGTCGCCGAACAGGTGCGCGGCGAACGCCTCGTGCACCGTGTCCGTCGGATCGTCGTCGTTCATGGCGATCTCTTCGAGCACGACGTTGCGCTCGGCGTCCACGTCCTGCGGGCTGATCAGCGAGTTCGTGACCATGTCGGACAGGATGTCCGCGGCCAGCGGCAGGTCGGCGTCGAGCACCCGCGCGTAGTAGCAGGTGTACTCCTTCGTGGTGAAGGCGTTCATCTCGCCGCCGGCCGCGTCCATCTCCGAGGAGATCTCCAGCGCCGTCCGCCGCTTGGTGCCCTTGAAGAGCAGGTGCTCCAGGTAGTGCGTGGCGCCCTCGTGCCGGACGTCCTCGTCCCGGGAACCGACGCCGACCCAGATGCCGAGCGCGACGGACCGTACCGCCGGCAGGGACTCGGTGATGACCCGCAGCCCACCAGGAAGCACGGTCCGGCGCACGGTCGCGCCGTCAGCGGCCTGGTCCGCGTCACCGCCGCTCACTGGTCGCGGGGCCCACGGCTGCGCTGCCGCGTCCGGTGCTGGCCGTCGCCGCCTCGGTCACCAGCGCGGTCGCCGCCCCGGTCGCCGCGGTCGGCCCGCTGCTCCCGCGGTGCGCGGTCCCCGTCAGCGTGGCCGGCCAGGTCCTCGCCGGCCGCCTCACGCTCGACGACCTCGACCGGCACCAGCGACAGCTTCCCCCGGTCGTCGATCTCGCGGATCTCGACCTGGATCTTGTCGCCGACCTTGATGACGTCGTCGATGTTCTCGATCCGCCGGCCGCCGTGCAGCTTGCGGATCTGCGTGATGTGCAGCAGGCCGTCCTTGCCGGGCAGCAGCGAGACGAACGCCCCGAAGGTGGTGGTCTTCACCACCGTGCCGAGGAACCGCTCGCCGATCTCCGGCATGTGCGGGTTGGCGATGGCGTTGATCGCGTTGCGCGCCGCCTCCGCGGACGGGCCGTCGGTCGCACCGACGTAGATCGTGCCGTCGTCCTCGATCGTGATCTCGGCTCCGGTGTCGTCCTGGATCGAGTTGATCATCTTGCCCTTGGGGCCGATGACCTCACCGATCTTGTCCACCGGGACCTTGAGGGTGAGGATCCGCGGCGCGTACGGGCTCATCTCGCCGGGGGCGGAGATCGCGCCCCGCATCACGTCCAGGATCGTCAGCCGCGCCGCGCGCGCCTGGGTCAGCGCGGACCCGAGCACCGAGGCGGGGAGGCCGTCCAGCTTCGTGTCCAGCTGCAGCGCGGTGATCAGGTCCGGCGTGCCGGCGACCTTGAAGTCCATGTCGCCGAACGCGTCCTCGGCCCCGAGGATGTCGGTGAGCGTGACGTACTCGCCGCCCTCGTGAATGAGGCCCATCGCGATGCCGGCCACCATGTCCTTCAGCGGCACGCCCGCGTCCAGCAGCGACATCGCCGAGGCACAGACCGAGCCCATCGAGGTGGAGCCGTTGGAGCCGATCGCCTCGGACACCTCGCGGATGGCGTACGGGAACTCCTCGCGGGTGGGCAGCACGGGCAGCAGGGCCCGCTCGGCGAGCGCACCGTGCCCGATCTCGCGGCGCTTGGGCGAGCCAACCCGGCCGGTCTCCCCGGTCGAGTAGGGCGGCATGTTGTAGTTGTGCATGTAACGCTTGGTGCGCTCCGGGTTGAGCGTGTCGATCATTTGCTCCATGCGCAGCATGTTCAGGGTGGTGACCCCCAGCACCTGGGTCTCACCGCGCTGGAACAGCGCCGAGCCGTGCACCCGGGGCAGTACGTGCGACTCCGCCGAAAGCTGGCGGATGTCGGCCAGCCCGCGGCCGTCGATGCGGACGCCCTCCCGGATGATCCGCTCCCGGACCAGCTTCTTGGTCAGCGCGCGGAAGGCCCCGCTGACCTCCTTCTCCCGGTCCTCGAAGCGGACGCTGAGCCGCTCCTTGGCCAGGGCCTTGACCCGGTCGGTCTCGGACTCGCGGTCCTGCTTGCCCGCAATGGTCAGCACCTTGGCCAGCTCGTCGGAGAACTCGCTGGCGAGCGCCTCGTAGATGTCCTCGGTGTAGTCCAGGAAGATCGGGAACTCCCGGGTCTCCTTGGCCGCCTGCGCGGCTATCTGCTGCTGGGTCTCGCACAGGATCTTGATGAACGGCTTGGCCGCGTCCAGACCCTGAGCGACGACCTCCTCGGTCGGCGCGACGGCACCGCTGCCCTCGGTGGCCAGCAGGCCCAGCGTCTTGGGGGTCGACTCCGCCTCGACCATCATGATCGCGACGTCGCCGCTGTCGGTGACCCGGCCCGCGACGACCATGTCGAACGTGGCCTCTTCGAGCTGGGAGTGGCTCGGGAAGCCGACCCACTGGCCCTTGATCAGGGCCACCCGGACGCCGCCAATCGGGCCGGAGAACGGCAGCCCCGAAATCTGGGTCGACAGCGAGGCGGCATTGATCGCCACCACGTCGTACAGGTGATCGGGGTTCAGGGCCATGATCGTCTCGACGACCTGGACCTCGTTACGCAGGCCCTTCACGAACGACGGGCGCAGCGGCCGGTCGATGAGGCGGCAGGTGAGGATGGCGTCCTCGGACGGCCGTCCCTCGCGGCGGAAGAACGAGCCGGGAATCCGGCCCACCGCGTACATCCGCTCTTCCACGTCCACGGTGAGCGGGAAGAAATCCAAGCCCTCGCGGGGCTGCTTGCCCGCGGTCGTCGCGGACAGGACCATCGTCTCGTCGTCCAGGTAGACGACGGCCGATCCGGCGGCCAGCTTGGCGAGCCTGCCCGTCTCGAACCGGAGCTTATGAATGCCGAACGAGCCGTTGTCGATAACGGCCTCGGCGCTGTACACACCCTCCACGGGTGAGACCTCCTTGCGGTGAATCCCGCACTGCCCCGTCCCTTATGGCTGGGGGGAACGTCCCCCCGGGTCTCCCTGCGAAGGGCGCAACCGAGGCGGATAACCGCCCGGAACGTTAGGCCGGACGTCACCTGCCGGGGGCTGCGGCCGGTCTTCGATTGAAGTCTTCGGCTCACTCCGCAAAGGGGCGGACCCGAAGACCACTACCGAGGACCGGCCCATCGCTCGGAACCGGGCCGCGGGATGTCTCTCTTTTAGCTTGTATGCAGTTGTGTGCGTGGGCCGGGCGGGCTGCCCCGCCCGGCATCGTCGGGCGTCAGGCCCGTTACCGGCGCAGGCCCAGGCGCTCGATAAGCGCACGGTAGCGGGTGATGTCCTTCTTCGCCAGGTACTTCAGCAGCCGCCTGCGGCGCCCCACGAGGAGCAGCAAGCCACGGCGGCTGTGGTGGTCATGCTTGTGCACCTTGAGGTGCTCGGTCAGGTCGTTGATCCGGCGGGTCAGCAATGCGACCTGGACTTCCGGCGAACCGGTGTCACCCTCACTGGTCGCGTGCTCCGCGATGATCTCCCTCGTGACGGCAGTGTCGAGCGGCACGTGGCTCCTTAAGATCAGGCTGTCGGTATGGCCCGTCCCGGCGCCCGTCCGCTGCGCGGCAGGACGCCATTCGGGGTATCTCGGTGCTGGGACTGCCGTTTTACGAAGGGCCCCGCGGCCATCGGCCGCCTGAGATCTCCGGGCCAGGCTGGTCCCTCGGGCCGCCGCATGAGGGTGCAGCAGACCCTGCCGGCGCAAGCCAGCAACGTTTCACGTTACCACGCTGTGCTGACCCGGGGGGACAGTGTTGGCCCGGGGGGCGACCCCCCGGAACCCCCCGCGACGCCCCGATGGTGGTGCTCGCCGATAACACCGCCGCTCACCGGGCTGTGCTGGCCCGGGGGGGCGACCCCCCAGAGCCCCCCGAATGCGCTCCGCGCCCCGCGGTGGTACATCGCCGACACACCGGCCACTCGCCGGACACGAGGCCCGGCTCGCTGGGCCGGTCACGAGCGCCTCGCCGTGACCCGCTTTGGCTCCCGCCGATAGCACCGGCCGCTCACCGGGCCTGAAGGCCCGGGTCGCTGGGCCGGTAGGCGCCTTGCGAGCGCCTGCAAAAACACCGCGGACTAAGGGCGGGTGTTCCCGGTTAGGAGGGTGCGGGCTTCGGCTACGTCGCGGTGCATCTGCTCGACCAGGGCTTCAACGGAGTCGAAGCGGGCGGTGCCGCGCAGCCGGGCCTCGAAGTCGATGGCCACGTGGGCGCCGTACAGGTCCAGGTCGTCGCGGTCCAGGGCGTAGGCCTCGACGGTCCGTTCGGCCTCACCGAACGTCGCGTTCGGCCCGACGGATATCGCGGCCGGCCAGCGGTCATCCTCCTCACCGTCGGCGGTCAGGCTGAGCAGCCAGCCCGCGTAGATGCCGTCCGCGGGGATCGCGGTATGCGGGGGACACTCCAGGTTGGCGGTGGGGAAGCCGAGCGACCGGCCGCGCATGTGCCCGCGGACGACCACGCCTTCGACCCGGTGCGGGCGGCCGAGCGCCGCCGCGGCCAGCTTGACCTCACCGGCCTCCAGCCGCTCGCGGATGTAGGTCGAGGAGATCGTGACCCCGTCCACGACGAGCAGCGGCACGCCTCCGGTGGTGTAGTCGTACTTCTCCCCCAGCTTGGTCAGCAGCGACACGTCGCCGGCCGCGCGGTGGCCGAACCGGAAGTTTTCGCCCACCACGACGGCGGCCGCGTGCAGCCGGTCGACGAGCACGGTGCGCACGAACTCGTCCGGGCCGAGCTGGGAGAACTCGTAGGTGAAGGGCAGCACGCAGACGGCGTCCGCACCCAGGCCGGCCAGCAGCTCGGCGCGCCGGCGCGCGGTGGACAGGAACGGCGGGTGCGAGCCCGGCCGCACCACCTCGTCCGGGTGCGGGTCGAAGGTGACCACGACGACCGGCAGCCGCCCACCGTCCGCGCCCAGGGCCCGCAAGCTGGCCGCCCCCGTCTCAGCCAGCTCGACGGCGCGGGCGACGATGCGCTGATGACCGCGGTGCACGCCGTCGAACACGCCGATGGTGACGACCGACGCGCCCCAGTCTTCCGGCACCTCTTCCAGGCCGTACCAGCGGTGCACGCTCCGCTCCTTCCGGCGATCATCGGGTGGTTCCGCAGGGCGGCATTGCCCCCTGCTCCAAGCCTGCCATGCTCAGGCCGTTGGCTGGGCCCGAGGGGCGGTTCGTTCAGGGCACAAAGACGGCGAGCGGGCGGCCCTGGCCCTCTTCCTCGCGCATCAGCGCGATGAGCGCACCGTCCGGGCCGAACACGGCGGCCGGGCCGGGGCCGGCGGGCAGCACTGCGGCGGGCAGCCGGGCGCCGTGCGCGACCCGGCGGGCCTCGTCCTCGGTCAGGTCCAGCCGCGGGAACGCGGCCGCGGCCGCCTCGGCCAGCGGCGTCAGCGTGAAGTGCGCGGCCAGCTCGTCGAGCGTCCGCGCGGCCTCGATCCGGTAGGAACCGGAGCGGACCCGCCGCAGCGCGGTCAGGTGGCCGCCCACCCCGAGCGCGGCGCCCAGGTCCCGGGCCAGGGCCCGGATGTAGGTACCGCTGGAGCAGGTCACGGCCGCGTCCACGTCCAGCATCTCGCCCGCTCGGCGGATCGCGGTGATGCCGAACGAGGCCACCGTGATGGGCCGGGCCTCCAGCTTGGGGGCCTCCCCCGCACGGGTGAGCCGATACGCCCGCTGGCCGCCCACCTTGATCGCGCTCACCCCCGGCGGCACCTGCTCGATGTCGCCGGTCAGCGGCCCGACCGCGTCCCGGACCGCCGCCTCCGAGACGTCAGCGGCGCCCGTGGCCGAGATGACCGTGCCCTCGGCGTCGTCCGTGTCGGTGGCCCGGCCGAGCCGGATGGTAGCCAGGTAATCCTTGTCGGCCAGGGTCAGGTGACCCAGCAGCCGGGTGGCCTTCTCCACCCCGACGACCAGGACGCCGGTCGCCATCGGGTCGAGCGTGCCAGCGTGCCCGACCCGGCGGGTCCCCGCCAGCCGGCGGAGCCGCGCCACAACGTCGTGCGAGGTCATCCCGGCGGGCTTGTCCACGATGACCAGCCCGCTGGCCGCGGTCATTCGTCCTCGTCGCCGGCCGGGTGCCGGTACGGGTCCGGGTCACCGGCGGGCACCGCGCCCTCCCGGACGCGGGCCAGGTCCTCGTCGGCCTGGCGGGCCTTGTCAACCAGCTCCTCGATATGCCGGACGTTGCCCGGCACCGCGTCGGCGACGAAGGCCAGCGAGGGGGTATGCCGCAGGCCGGTCTGCCGGCCGATCTCGGTGCGGATCACGCCGGTGGCGCTCTGCAGGGCGGCGGCGGTCTCCGCCTGCTGCTCGGGCGAGCCGTAGACCGTGTAGAAGACGGTCGCCTCGCGTAGGTCGTTGGTCAGCCGGGCTTCGGTGACCGTGACGAAACCCAGCCTCGGGTCCTTGATGCGCAGTTCCAGCATCTCGGCCACGATCTGGCTGATCCGGTCACCTAGCCGGTGTGCCCGGGCGGCATCCATGGTCCGTCACTCCTCTTCACTGAAAAGCCGCTGCCGGGCCGACAGCAGCTCGATTTCGGGGTGCCCCGCCACCGTACGCTCACATTCGGTGAGCACCTCGGCCGCTTGCGTGGCGGTAGCTGACACCACGGCCACGCCGATCTCCGCCCTGCGGTGCAGGTCGAGGTGGCCCGTCTCGGCGACGGAGGCACCGGGGTAGCGCCGCCGCAGCTCCGCGACAAGCGGCCGGACGACGGACCGCTTCTGCTTCAGCGAGCGGACGTCGCCGAGCCGGACATCCAGGGTCAGCGCCGCTATGTACACGGCTACGAACGTAGCGCCTGGGCAGGCCCCCCGCAGGACGGGGGCCGCAGTGGGGCGTGCGCCCCGGCTGGGCCTGTAGCAGGACCGGGAGCGGAGCGGCCGGGGAGGCCGCCGCAGCCATGGCGGCGGCCGCCCCGGCCCAGGCCTTACGGCATCAGGCGCGGGGCTTCTCCCGCATCTCGTACGTCTCGATGACGTCCTCGATCTTGATGTCGTTGTAACCGATACCGATACCGCACTCGAAGCCCTCGCGGACCTCGGTCGCGTCGTCCTTGAAGCGGCGCAGCGAGTCCACGGACAGACTCTCCGAGACGACCACGCCGTCGCGGATGAGGCGCGCCTTGCTGCCACGGTGGATCGTGCCCGACCGCACCAGGCAGCCGGCCACGTTACCGATTCGCGGCACCCGGAAGACCTCGCGGACTTCCGCGGTGCCCAGCTGGGCCTCCTCGAACTCCGGCTTGAGCATGCCCTTGAGCGCGGCTTCCACTTCGTCGATCGCCTGGTAGATGACCGCGTAGTAGCGGATGTCCACGCCCTCGCGCTGAGCCAGCTCGCCCGCCCGGCCCGCAGGCCGGACGTTGAAGCCGATGATCACCGCTTCGGAGGCGATCGCCAGGTTGACGTCGTCCTGGGTGATCGCGCCGACACCGCGGCCGATCACGCGCAGGCCGACCTCTTCGCCGACGTCGATCTTGAGCAGCGCATCTTCCAGGGCTTCCACCGAACCGGAGACGTCGCCCTTGATGATGAGCAGGAGCTCTTCCCGCTCGCCGGCCTTGAGCGCCGACTCGAGGTCCTCGAGCGTGACACGCCGCCGCCGCTGGGCGAACTGGGCGCTGCGCTCGCGAGCCTCCCGGCGCTCGGCGATCTGCCGGGCCATCCGGTCGTCGGAGACGACGAGGAAGTTGTCCCCGGCGTCAGGGACGGCGGTCAGGCCGAGCACCTGCACCGGCCGGGACGGCGGCGCCTCGGACACCGGGTCGCCGTTCTCGTCCAGCATGGCCCGCACGTGGCCGAACGCCTCACCACAGACGATCGAGTCGCCGACGTGCAGCGTGCCGCGCTGCACCAGCACGGTCGCCACCGGGCCGCGGCCCTTGTCCAGGTGCGCCTCGATCGCGACACCCTGCCCGTCCTGCTCCGGGTTGGCCCGCAGGTCCAGTGAGGCGTCGGCGGTCAGGACGATCGCCTCGAGCAGGGCGGTGATCCCGATCCCCTTCGTGGCCGAAACGTCCACGAACTGGGTGTCGCCGCCGAACTCCTCGGCCACCAGGCCGTACTCGGTGAGCTGGGCCCGCACCCGGGAGGGGTCGGCCCCTTCCTTGTCGACCTTGTTCACCGCGACCACGATCGGCACGCCCGCGGCCTGCGCGTGGTTCAGCGCCTCCGTGGTCTGCGGCTTCACGCCGTCGTCGGCGGCCACGACGAGCACCACCAGGTCGGTGGTCTCGGCGCCGCGGGCCCGCATGGCGGTGAACGCCTCGTGACCCGGGGTGTCGATGAAGGTGATCTTGCGCTCGGTGTCATCGACCTCGGTGGTCACCTGGTAGGCGCCGATGTGCTGGGTGATGCCACCCGCCTCGCGCGCCACCAGGTTGGTGTGCCGGATCGCGTCGAGCAGCTTGGTCTTGCCGTGGTCGACGTGACCCATGATGGTCACCACCGGCGGCCGGGCCACTAGCGCGGCGTCGCCGCCCTCGTCCTCACCGAACTCGATGTCGAACGACTCGAGCAGCTCGCGGTCCTCCTCCTCGGGGGAGACCACCTGCACGTTGTAGTTGAGCTCGGCTCCGAGCAGCTGCAGCGTCTCGTCGTTGACGGACTGGGTCGCGGTCACCATCTCACCGAGGTGGAACATGACCTGGACCAGCGACGCCGGGTTAGCCCCGATCTTGTCGGCGAAGTCCGCCAGTGACGCACCCCGGGACAGCCGGATGACCTGGCCGTTGCCGCGCGGAACCTGCACGCCGCCGATCGACGGGGCCTGCATGTTGTCGAACTCCTGGCGCCGCTGCTTCTTCGACTTGCGGCCCCGGGAGGGACGGCCACCTGGGCGGCCGAACGCACCCTGGGTGCCGCTGCGGCCACGGCCGCCGCCACCAGGCCGCGCCGGAGCACCCATACCGGGCCGGGCGCCACCACCGGCACCGGCACCGGCACCGCCGCCGCTGCCACCACCGGGGCGGCCCGCACCACCGGGACGGCCGCCGCCACCAGGACGGGGGCCCGCACCGGGACCACCGCGACCGCCACCCGCGGGTGCGCCGCGGCCGCCCGGGCCACCGCGGCCCGGGCCGGTCGCGGCCGGCCGCGACGGCATGTTCATCGGGCTCGGCCGGGGGCCACCCGGGCGCGGGCCACCGGGACGCGGCCCGCCGTCACCGGGAGCGCCAGGCGCGCCGGGACGGCCCGGGCTGCGGCTGGGACCACCGGGACGGGGTCCGCCGGCCGGGGCACCTGGCCGTCCGCCGGTCGGGGCAGCCGGGCCGTGGCCCTGCTGACCTGCGGGCGCCCCGGCCGGACGAGCCGGCGTCGAGCCCATGCCGGTCGGCGTGGAGCTGAACGGGTTGTTACCCGGCCGGGGGCCGGGACGCTGCTGGCCACGCGGCGGCGCCGGGCGCGGGCTGCCGGCCGGCCGGCTGCCGGCCTGGCCTCCACCCTGGCCGCCTTGACCACCCTGGCCGCCTTGACCACCCTGGCCGCCTTGACCACCCTGGCTGCCCGACTGGCCACCACGGCCGCCCTGCGGCACCTGCGGCACGGGCGGCCGGGGCGTCGACGGGCGCGGCGCGGTGGGGGCCCCCTGCGGAGCCGGGGTCTCCGCGGCGGGACGGGACGAACCTGGTACCTGCGGGACGGGCCGCGGCGCGGGCCGGGCGGGCGCCGCAGGCGGAGCCGCCGCGGCGCGCGGAGCCTCGGTGCGGTCGCCAACACCGTTGGCGGCCGACGGAGTACCCGCCACGGGACTCACCGGGCCGGTCGCGGCCGGAGCCTCCGGAGCCGCCGGAGCCTCCGGGGTCGCCGGGGTCGCCGGCCGGGCGCCACCGGGCTGCGGGGCACCCGGGCGGACACCCCGGTTATCCTGCCCGTTCCCATTCCCGGGCTGGCCGTCGCCGGACGGACCCGCAGGTGCCTGGTTTGGGCCGCCCGCGCGGCCGCCGCGCGGCGCACCGGAACCGCCGGACCGCCCCTGCGGCCCGGCCCCCTGTCCCTGCTTGCCCCCATCGGGGCCGAAAGCTTCTTTGAGCCTGCGCACGACCGGCGCCTCGATCGTCGAGGACGCCGAACGTACGAACTCACCCATTTCCTGGAGCTTGACCATCACGGTCTTGCTCTCAACACCGAACTCTTTCGCGAGTTCGTAAACCCGGACCTTCGCCACTACGCTCCTCTGCTCGGCCCAGTCTCCTGGACCTTTTTTACCCGGACTTTCCCGCCAGTCCGGGGCAGAGCGTGCTCCGGGCTGACGTCAGCCTGTGGTGTTCATCGCCTTGTGCTCATCGAGCGCTCATCGCTGTCTCGACCTGCTTTCCCGACAGGTTGCCGTTCTTGCCTTTCACTTGCCCGGTTCGCCGTAGGGCGAACCGGTGGACGTGACGTCCCCCGGGGGGAACGTCCAGAACCGGTACGGCCCTGGTCACCCGCCCTTATGCTATGCCTAGCGAGGGCGAGCCTCCAGGCCCCGTTTCACCGGCCCTTGATCTTTCCGCGAGCCGGGCCCGGGCCGAATGGCCGGGCTGGCTTGCGAGGTACCTGCTCACTTCCGCGGCACCCAGCGGTGCTGGCGTGCGCAAGGCACGCCCGAACGCCCGCCGGCGCTGCGCAAGCTCCAGGCATTCCAGGCTGTGGTGCAGGTACGCACCCCGGCCTGGCATCCGCGCCCCGGGGTCGGGGACCAGCAGGTCCCCGGACGCCACGAGACGGAGCAAGCTGGACTTGACCGCACGCTCCCGGCAGCCCACGCACGTACGCACCGGAGGTGCGCCGCACGTGGCCGGCCCAGAGGGCCCGGTCACTCCGTCTGCCACTCTACCGCGCTGGCGCGTCCGCAGCGCCGTGCGCAGCGCCTGCTTCGGGTGCACCTGCCTCGGGTGCGCCCGCTTCGGGTGCACCTGCTTCGGGTGCACCGGCCTCAGCCGGGCCGTTCCCGGATGCCCCGGCGCCGGACCGCGCGGCCGCGGATGCTCCGGTCCCGGATGCGCCCGCCACCGGGGTGGCCGGGCCGTCGGTTTGGGCGTCGGACCGGATGTCGATGCGCCAGCCGGTGAGGCGGGCGGCGAGCCGGGCATTCTGGCCTTCCTTGCCGATGGCGAGCGACAGCTGATAATCAGGGACGATCACCTGCGCGACGCGGGCATCGGCGTCGATCACGTGCACCGCCGTCACCCGGGCCGGCGACAGGGCGCTGCCTACAAAACACGCCGGATCATCGGAATAATCCACGATGTCTATCTTCTCGCCGTGCAGCTCGGCCATGACGTTACGGACGCGGCTGCCCATCGGGCCGATGCAGGCTCCCTTGGCGTTGATGCCCGGCTGGTTCGACCGGACCGCGATCTTGGTGCGGTGACCCGCCTCACGGGCGAGGGCGACGATCTCCACGGCGCCCGTGGCGATCTCCGGCACCTCCAGCGCGAACAGCTTCTTCACGAGGTTACGGTGCGTGCGCGACAGCGTGACGGACGGCCCCCGGTGCCCCTTGCGCACGTGCAGCACGTAGCACCGAATCCGCTCGCCGTGCAGGTACTGCTCGCCGGGCACCTGCTCGGCGGGCGGCAGCACGGCCTCGACCTTGCCCAGGTCGACCAGGACCGCGCGCGGGTCCTTACCCTGCTGAATAACCCCGGCGACAATGTCGCCCTCGCGGCCGGCGTACTCCCCGAAGGTCATCTCGTCCTCGACGTCGCGCAGCCGCTGCAGGATCACCTGGCGCGCCGTGGTGGCGGCGATCCGGCCGAAGCCGTCCGGCGTGTCGTCGTACTCCCGGCCGGGGGCCCCGTCCGGGCCGGGCTCGGTAGCCCACACGGTCACGTGGCCCGTCTTGCGGTCCACCTGGACGCGGGCGGCCTGGGCCGCACCCTCGGTCCGGTGGTACGCGACGAGCAAGGCGTCCTCGATGGCCTTGACCGAGGTATCCATCGAGATGTCTTTTTCGCTCTCCAGCATCCGGAGTGCGCTGAGGTCAATGTCCATCGGGCTCTGCTCCCGGTCCCCGCCGCTGCGGCCCCCGTTTGCCGGCCGGAGACTCCTCTTCTGGCGACTCCCCCGGGTCCGGCGTGGTCCCCGGCCGGTCGAATTCGATCTGGACCATCCCCGCCCCGAGCGCCGCGTAGTCGAACCGGCGGTGCGCTCCGTCGATGTCCAGGGTGACGCCGGCCGCGTCGGCGGCCACGACCCGGCCCTGGACGGCGGCCGCCCCGGGCTTGCCGTGTCCCGGCTTGGCGTGGTTGGCGCCGGACGGCGCGAGCGGCACGCGGACCAGGCGGCCCGCCGCCCGCTGCCAGTGCCGCGGCTGGGTGAGCGGGCGGTCCACTCCCGGCGAAGAGACCTCCAGCGTGTAGGGCATCTCGCCCATGACGTCGGACGCGTCGAGCTTGGCCGACAGCTCGCGGCTGGCCAGGGCGGCGTCGTCCAGGCTCACCCCACGGTCGCTGTCGACCACCAACCGCAGCAGCCGGCGCCGGCCCGCGGTCGTCATCTTGACCGACTCCAGATCCATGCCGAGGGCGTGCACGACCGGCTCGGCGACCCTGGTGATCTTGTCGGTGTCGGGGACAGCGGCGGACGGTGCCTCACGCCGGCTAGGGGCGGCGGCGGCGCTGCCCGCGGCCGTATCGCCGGGCCCGGCGAGCGGCTTACCCCCCTTGCGGGCCGGGGTGCGCGGGGCCACGCGCCCTGGGCGCGCCGGAACGTGCCGGGACCCACCTGGCATCACGGCCTCCTTCACGTCCATGACCTGCGCTGTTCCGTTGTGCGGTCTAGCCTATCCGCAGCGGTGAGGATCAGCTGCCTTTCATTGTCGCGCCTCATGGCCGAAACAGGGACGCGGGGCAGTTCTTGTGCCATGGCATCCTTATGGGCGCACGCGATGGTCCCGGGGCGGGGCCCGCACCACGCGGCCGGATGGTCGGAGGTTACCTGACAGTGAGCGAACGGCTGGCGGCCACGCGCGCGCTCTCGCGCCGCCGCGTGCTCGCCGCGTCCACGATGATGCTGCCGCTCGCCGCCACGGCGTCGTGCAGTGTGCCGGACCTGCTCCGGCCGCCGCCGGGGCTGTCGGCCAGCGTGCGCACGCTGCGGGCCTCGATCACCGCCGAACAGGCCCTGATCGGCACCTACCAGCACGTCATCGCCGCGTACCCGGCACTGGCCGCGATGCTGCGCCCGTTCCTGGCCCAGCACGAAGATCACCTGGC
>JBEKCN010000008.1:0-13081 GCA_050014855.1 Streptosporangiaceae bacterium
GTGTGGACGGCCAGACCCGGCAGATCGAGGGCTTCGGCAACGGCCCGATCTCCGCGTTCTGCGACGCGCTCAACGCGGTGGGGGAAAAGGTCCGCGTGCTCGACTACACCGAGCATGCCCTGTCCGCCGGGTCCGACGCGCAGGCCGCCGCGTACGTCGAAGTCGAGATCGACGGCGGCACCCTGTGGGGCGTGGGCGTGGAGGCCGACACCACCGGCGCCTCCATGCGTGCCGTCCTCTCCGCCGTCAACCGCGCCCGCCGCGGCTGACCTGCCCGCTGACTGACCGCCCGCCGGTGCGGCGGCGCGCGGTTGTCACCCGGGTGCGCGACAATGGATTGCATGCGGCTGTACCGGGACGACGGGGTGGTGCTGCGCACGCAGAAGCTCGGCGAGGCCGACCGGATCATCACGATCCTGGCCCGGAAGACCGGGCGCGTCCGGGCCGTGGCCAAGGGCGTGCGGCGCACGAAGTCCCGGTTCGGCGCGCGGCTGGAGCCGTTCACGCACGTCGACCTGATGCTGTACCCCGGGCGCTCGCTCGACGTGATCACCCAGGCGGAGGTGATCCGCCCGTACGGTGCGGCGCTGACCCCGGACTATCCGCGGTACACGGCGGGCGTCGCGATGCTGGAGACGGCCGAGCGGTTCACCTCCGAGGACAAGGAGCCGTCGCTGCGCCAGTTCCTGCTGCTCGTGGGCGGGCTGCGCGCCCTCGGTGAGACGGGTCGTGATCCCCGGCTGGTGCTGGACGCCTACCTGCTCCGCTCGCTGTCGGTGGCGGGGTACGCGCCCGCGCTGGAGGAATGCGCCCGGTGCGGGACGCGGGGCCGGCTGCCCGCGTTCGCGATCCCGGCGGGCGGCATGGTGTGCGGGGCCTGCCGGCCGCACGGGGCGGCGGCGCCCGGCGCGGGGACCGTGGCCCTGATGACCGCCCTGCTCCAGGGGGACTGGGAGAGTGCGGACAGCAGTGAGCGACGGCACCAGGTAGAGTGCAGTGGCCTGGTGGCCGCCTATCTGCAGTGGCACCTGGAGCATTCGATTCGTTCGCTGCGTCATGTGGAGCGTGTTTGACCGTCCGGCCGCCCGATCCCCATCCGAGTGGTGCCCGTCCGCCCGCTATTCCGCGCGACCTCGTACCCCGGCACGTGGCCATCGTCATGGACGGCGACGGCCGGTGGGCCAAGCAGCGCGGCCTGCCCCGGACCGAAGGCCACAAGGTGGGCGAGTCCTCCCTGCTCGACGTGATCATGGGCGCGATCGAGCTGGGCATCCCGTACCTGTCCGCGTACGCCTTTTCCACTGAGAACTGGCGGCGTTCCCCGGACGAGGTCCGGTTCCTGATGGGCTTCAACCGCGATGTCATCCACCGGCGCCGGGATCTGCTGAACGAGATGGGCGTCCGGATCCGCTGGGCCGGGCGCCGCCGCCGGCTGTGGCGCAGCGTCATCAGCGAGCTGGAGGAAGCCGAGCGGATGTCGGCCGGTAACTCCGTGCTCACCCTGCAGTTCTGCGTGAACTACGGGGGCCGGGCCGAGATCGCCGACGCGGCCGCCGCGATCGCCGCCGATGTGGCCGCGGGCAAGGTCCGCCCGGACAAGGTGGACGAGAAGCTGTTCGCCCGCTACCTGGACGAACCGGAGATGCCTGACGTCGACCTGTTCGTGCGCTCGTCCGGCGAGCACCGGACCTCGAACTTCCTCATCTGGCAGGCGCACTACGCCGAATTGGTCTTCCTGGACACGCTGTGGCCCGACTTCGACCGCCGGCACCTGTGGCAGGCCTGCGAGATCTACGCCAGCCGGGACCGGCGCTACGGCGGCGCCATCCCCAACAGTGTTGGCCCGGGGGGGCGACCCCCCGGAACCCCAGTGCTGGCCCGGGGGGCGACCCCCCGGAACCCCCCGGATGCGCTCCGCGCCCCGCGGTAGTACTTCGCCGACACACCGGCCGCTCACCGGGCGCAAGGCCCGGTTCGTTAGGCCGGTCACGAGCGCCTCGCCGTAGCCCGCGGTGATTCCCGCTGATAGGACCGGCGAGATCTAACGGTCACCTGGCACGGGGTTACGGCGGCATGTCCCAACCGGCCCAGCGAGTCCCGGGCCGCAGGCCCGGGCGAGTGGCCGGTACTACGGTCCGCACCACCGCGGGCTGCGGGGGGTCCAGGGGGGTCGTCCCCCCCGGACGGCGTCCGCCCGGGTTCGTTAGGCCGGTAACCGGCGCCTCGCCGGAGCCGCAATGCTCCTTTTGACTGAGCTGTACCCGTATCGGGCGCCGTGCCTGAAGCCTCGGCAAATTTCGGTCAAATTATTTTTCGCTAACCGGCGCCCGCAAGGCCAGTAAAAAAAGCGGCCTTTTACCCGGCTATCGCCCGCTCCATATCTCTGAGTTGCCCGGAATACGACTAGGCGCGCCGAATATGCCGCCTGGTGTGCCCCGATTCCGGGCTTGACCGGATTTAAATTCCGGACACGAAAAAATCAGCATGACTACCCGTGTAAACGGCTGGGCAGAACGTTGTTTGGCGCCGTCCGTAATTGCACGACGGGGGCACTGGCCGGGCCGGAGAAATCTGCACGGGCGCCGTCGGCCAGGTGAGTCATACATGGGGGTGTTGATGCGTCGCACAGCAGTGGCCGTCATTGGCTTTGGGTGCGCGATCGGGGTGTTCACGGCAGCAGGCATGAGCCCGGCCAGCGCACGTGCGGCCGACCGGAGCGAGGCCCGCGGTAGCGTGCCCGGCGCCGGCGCACCGGCGAGCAAGCTGACCACCATCGACTACGACGGCTATTCGATCACCGTCCCATCCAGCTGGCAGGTCTTCCATCTCGATACCGATCCAAGCCGGTGCCTACGTTATGACATCAACGCCGTCTATCTCGGCAACCCTGGCGCCAACCAGAACTGTCCTCCGAATCTTATTGGCCGTGTTCAGACAATCACCATTACCGACGCCGGCGCGTCGGGCGCGCCGGAGGCGGAGTACCAGCGGGCGGCGGTCGCGCAGGGCGGCCTGGGTGATGCGCCGCCGCCCAGCAGCCCCGGCAGCCGTATCGCGTCCGTCCCGTCCACGCTGAGCAGCCTCGATCAGTACAGCCAGCTGCACGAGTTCCAGGGCACGGTGTCCCATTCGCAGCTGTCGGTGACCGGTACTTACGGGGCCAGTTCGGCACCGGTCGAGAACATCATCCGGGGCCTGCGCAAGCTGGGCGGGGGCCCGCCGACCGGGACCGCGGCAGCCGGTTCCCAGGCCCGGACCAGCGCGGCGACCTCGGGCACGCCGGACCGGGCCCTGCCCGTCATGGCCACCGTCACCCCGAAGGCGTCGGCGGCGCCCAAGGTCAGCACGGCGCCCACAGCCGGGCCGGCGCCGGCGCCGGCCCGCGCCCTGGCGTCGATCCTGAAGCCGGACATCCCGTCCTCGTCGCTGAACGGATTTGACACCTGCACCGCGCCGTCAGTCCAGGCGATGAAAGCGTGGAAAGCGGAGTACTCCGCCATCGGTATCTATATCGGCGGCCAGAACATGGCGTGCGATTACGGTAACCTGTCCGCATCCTGGGTTAAATCGGTCCACGCGCAGGGCTGGTCCCTGCTGCCGCTGTATGTCGGGCTGCAGGCGCCGTGTAATGGGTTCCCGGCCCAAATCAATAAGGCCAATGCGGCAGCTCAGGGGAGATCCGCCGCGGACACCGCCGTCGCTGACGCGGTCAATTTCGGCCTGGGCAAGGGGACGCCGATCTACTTCGACATGGAGGCGTACAAGAACTCGAATGGGAACTGCCGAAATACGGTGCTCAGGTTCCTGAACACCTGGACCCGTGAACTGCACGACCGCGGGTATACGTCCGGCGTCTACTCCAGCGCCTCATCCGGCGTGACCGACCTGGTGACGAATTCGGTCATCGGCGGGCACCCCCTGGCCGAGCCGGACGCCCTCTGGTTCGCCCTGTGGGACAACGACAACAACCTGACCGGCACGCCCTATCTGCCGGCCAACCGTTGGCGCTCGGATCGGGTGAAGCAGTACGCGGCCAACAAGACCCAGAAAGTCGGGGGTTACACCTTTAACATCGACGTTGACCGGATCCACGGGGCCGTCTCGGGGCCTTAGCCCGGCCGCGGCGCAGTTGATTCGCATTGGGAGGCCGGTGGCCCTAGGCTTGGGTCGCCGCGCCTCCCTTGCCCGGTTGCAGCCGTGCCCGCGCGTGTCACCGGGGGAAGTGCCCACAAGGCGCCGGCCCCCGGGACGGTCCGTTACGCGGCGCCCGCGCCAGCGAGGACGAGCCCTGCAGCCCCGGCCGCCCTGGCCGGCTGGAGACTCCCGTGGAGGCCCGGGCCACAGCAGAACGACGCCGACCGCCAGCCGGATGGAGACCTCGATGGCACTGCGCAGTGACCGCCTGGACACGATTATCAGCCTCAGCAAACGGCGGGGATTCGTCTTCCCGTCCAGCGAGATCTACGGCGGGCTGCGGGCCTCCTGGGACTACGGTCCCCTCGGCGCGGAGCTGAAGAACAACATCAAGCACCAGTGGTGGCGCTCCATGGTCCAGGAGCGGGAAGACATCGTGGGCCTGGACTCCAGCGTGATCCTGGCCCGGGAGGTCTGGGAGGCCAGCGGTCACGTCACCGAGTTCGCGGACCCGCTGACCGAATGCATGTTCTGCCACAAGCGGTTCCGGGCCGATGACCTGGTCGAGGCCTACGAGGAGAAGCACGGTCACCCGCCGGAGGGCGGACTGGCCGGTGTGGCCTGCCCGAACTGCGGGAACAAGGGCACGTTCACCGAGCCGCGGATGTTCAACGGCATGCTCCGGACCTTCCTCGGCCCGGTGGAGGACGAGTCCGGGCTGGCCTACCTGCGGCCCGAGACGGCGCAGGGCATCTTCATCAACTACAAGAACGTCCTGCAGACCTCCCGCAAGAAGCTGCCGTTCGGCATCGGCCAGATCGGCAAGTCGTTCCGTAACGAAATCACCCCCGGCAACTTCATCTTCCGGACCCGCGAGTTCGAGCAGGCCGAGATGGAGTTCTTCGTCCGCCCTGGCACCGACGAGGAGTGGCACCAGATCTGGATCGACACCCGGTTCGCCTGGTTCACCGGCCTCGGCATCCAGCCCGAGAACCTGCGGCTGTACGAGCACCCGAAGGAGAAGCTCTCCTTCTACTCCAAGCGGACGGTCGACATCGAGTACCGGTTCGGTTTCCAGGGCTCGGAGTGGGGTGAGCTGGAGGGCATCGCCAACCGGACGGACTACGACCTGACCACGCACTCCAAGGCGTCCGGGGTCGACATGACGTACCTGGACCAGGAGCCCGGCGAGCGCTTCGTCCCCTACGTGGTCGAGCCCGCGATGGGCGTGGACCGGACCGCGCTGGTCTTCATGCTCGACGCGTACAACGAGGACGAGGCGCCGGACGCCAAGGGCAACCTGGAGAAGCGGGCCGTCATGCGGTTCGATCCCCGGATCGCGCCGGTCAAGGTCGCGGTGCTGCCGCTGTCCCGTAACGCCGACCTGTCGCCGAAGGCCCGCGACCTGGCCGCGGAGCTGCGCAAGCGGTGGAACACCGACTTCGACGACGCCAGCGCGATCGGCCGCCGCTACCGGCGGCAGGACGAGATCGGCACCCCGTACTGCGTCACAGTCGACTTCGACACCCTGGACGACCAGGCGGTGACGGTGCGGGAACGCGACTCCATGCACCAGGAGCGGATCGCCATCGACCAGCTTGTGGCGTACCTGAGCGAACGCCTCCCGGTCTGGTAATCCCCCGCGGTCTGGTAGCCCGCCCGGTCTGGTAACCCGCCCCGGTCTGGTAACCCGCCGGCGGCGGCCCGGGCCGGGGCCCTCAGTGTTCCGGCAGGGCCTCGATGACCAGCTCCACCAGGTCACCCGGGGCGGTTCCGGCCAGCGCGGCCGGCTCGCGCCGGGGTGAGCGGCCGAAGATCTCCGCGGCGGCGAGGTGGAAGCCGTCCGGCAGGCCGGCGGCCGCCATCGCGGCGGCGATCTCGGTCATCTCGGCCTCCCAGCGCCAGCCCTTGGCCACCGCCGAGCGGGTCGCGTGCTGCAGCCGGCGCACCAGCTCCGGCTGGGACAGTGCCCATTCCTCCAGCAGCGTGCCCTCCACCCGCTCCTGGTGCGCGAGCGACCGGGCGGCCAGCAGCAGCGCCGCCGAGCCCTTGGTCCACGCGGCGTAGGCCATCTTCACCGCCGACGCCGCGCCGATGCCGCCGTCCACGACCTGCGCGCCGACCGGTGTGCCCGCGAACAGGGCCGCGACCTCGGCCGCCGGCTCGCCCGCCAGGTACAGCCGGGTCCCGCTCCCGGCCGCCGGGTCCGTGCCCGGCTGCGGCGGCGGCCCGATGATCCCGCCGTCCGCGAACCTGGTGGCCCCGGTGTCGGCCGCCCCGGTTGCGCCTGCACCGAGCACAGCCGCCACGGACCGCGTGGTCTCCGGCGCGATGGCGTTGGCGTCTACGAACAGGCCGCTGAATCCCGCTACGCTCCGCGCGACCTCGAGCGCGGCGTGCGGCGGGCAGATGGAAAAGATGATCTGCGCGCGGCCGGCCAGTTCCGCCACGGTGCCCACGTCAGTCAGGCCCGCGGCCGCGGCGCGTTCCGCGGTGGCCGGGCTGCGGCCCTGGGACGCCCACAGCACCGTGTGCCCCGGCGCGGTGAGGCACCGCCCGATGGCGGCCCCCATCTCGCCAGGATGCAGCAGGCCGACGATCGCCTCGCTCATGTGTTCTATGCCTCCCTCGTGGGCACGGGCGCCCCGGCGCATCAGGGGCGCCCGGGACGAGAGGTCCTCGCGGGTCTAGCGTGTCACGCCGGACAAGATCAGTTCCCGGGAGGGGACCTTTGCCCGCTGCCGCGCTGGCTGCCGGAACGGTAGAGTCCCAACCAAATAAAGAGATGAATATCAGCTACGCCGCACGAGGAGCGTTCAGTGCCGAAGCTCGTTTATGACTTCACCGAAGGTAGTAAAGACCAGAAGGACCTGCTGGGCGGCAAGGGAGCGAACCTGGCCGAGATGACCAACATCGGTCTTCCCGTCCCGCCCGGGTTCATTATTTCCACCGAGGCGTGCCGCGCCTATCTGCGCGACGGGACCACGCCGCCCGAGCTGGATGCGGAGGTCACTGAGCACCTCACCCAGCTCGAGTCGGCGATGGGCCGCAAGCTCGGCGACCCGGCCGACCCGCTGCTGGTCAGCGTGCGGTCCGGCGCGAAGTTCTCGATGCCGGGCATGATGGACACGATCCTCAACATCGGCCTGTCCGACCGGGCGGTGGAGGGGCTGGCCAAGCAGGCCAGCAACGAGCGGTTCGCCTGGGACTCTTACCGGCGGCTGATCCAGATGTTCGGCAAGACCGTGCTGGACATCGACGGCGAGGCGTTCGAGCAGGCCATCGACAACGCCAAGAAGGCCAAGGGCATCAAGAACGACCTCGACCTGGACGCCGACGACCTGCAGCACCTGGTCGGCGCGTTCAAGCAGATCGTGCGTGAGCACACCGGGCGTGACTTCCCCCAGGAGCCCCGCGAGCAGCTGGACCTGGCGGTCAATGCGGTGTTCAACTCCTGGAACTCCGACCGCGCCGTCCTCTACCGCCGCCAGGAGCGCATCCCGACCGACCTCGGCACGGCCGTCAACATCGTTGCGATGGTGTTCGGCAACATCAGCGACGACTCCGGCACCGGCGTCGCGTTCACCCGCGACCCGGGCACCGGCCAGCAGGGGACCTACGGCGACTACCTGCAGAACGCCCAAGGCGAGGACGTGGTGGCCGGCATCCGCAACACGGTGGCGCTGCAGGACCTGGAGCGGATCGACAAGGCCTCCTTCGACCAGCTCATGCAGATCATGCGGACGCTGGAGAACCACTACAGGGACCTGTGCGACATCGAGTTCACGATCGAGCGCGGCAAGCTCTGGATGCTGCAGACCCGCGTCGGCAAGCGCACCGCGGCCGCCGCGTTCCGGATCGCGATCCAGCTCGTCGAGCAGGGCCTGATCGACATGGACGAGGCGCTCGAGCGGGTCACTGGCGAGGAGCTCGTCCGGCTGATGTTCCCCCGGTTCGACACCGGCACCGGCGCGAAAAAGGTCGCCCAGGGGATCAGCGCGTCGCCCGGCGCCGCGGTCGGCAAGGTCGTCTTCGACTCCGCCCGCGCCGTGGAGCTGGCCGACCAGGGCGAGGACGTCATCCTGGTGCGCCGCGAGACCAACCCCGACGACCTGCACGGCATGATCGCCGCGCGCGGCATCCTGACCAGCCGGGGCGGCAAGACCAGCCACGCCGCGGTGGTCGCCCGCGGCATGGGCAAGACCTGCGTCTGCGGCGCCGACGCGCTCGAGGTCGACGTCCACGGTGGCCGCTTCACCGCCCCGGACGGCGTCATCGTCTCCGAAGGCGACGTGATCTCCATCGACGGCACGTCCGGCGCGGTCTACCTCGGCGAGGTGCCGGTCGTGCCGTCGCCCGTCGTCCAGTACTTCGAGGGCGGCCTGGCGCCGGAGTCCGACGAGCTGGTCGCGGCCGTGCACGCGCTGATGACGCACGCCGACACCAGGCGCCGGCTCGGCGTCTGGGCCAACGCGGACAACGGTCCCGACTGCGCGCGCGCCCGCCGGTTCGGCGCCGCCGGCGTCGGCCTGGTCCGGACCGAGCACATGTTCCTCGGTGACCGCCGCCAGCTCGTCGAGCGGCTCATCCTGGCCGAGAACGAGGCCGAGCAGCAGGCGGCGCTGGACGCGCTGGAGCCGCTGCAGCGCGGCGACTTCGTGGAGATCCTCGAGGCGATGGACGGCCTGCCGGTGACGATCCGGCTGATCGACCCGCCGCTGCACGAGTTCCTGCCCGACCTCACCGACCTGTCGGTCAGGGTCGCCCTGGCCGGCGACAACGCGACTGACAAGGACAAGAAGCTGCTGGATGCCGTCCGCCGGCTGCACGAGGAGAACCCCATGCTCGGCCTGCGCGGGGTCCGGCTCAGCCTGGTCATCCCGGGCCTGCTCGACATGCAGGTGCGGGCGATCGCGCACGCCGCGGCCGACCGCAAGCAGGCCGGTGGGAACCCGCGTCCCGAGGTGATGATCCCGCTGGTCGGCGCGGTGCAGGAGCTGGAGATCGCCCGCGACCGGAGCGCGGAGGTCCTCAAGCAGGTCGCCGAGGAGACCGGCACCGACGTGCACGCCCTCATCGGCACGATGATCGAGGTGCCCCGGGCCGCGCTCACCGCCGGTGAGATCGCGCAGCCGGCCGAGTTCTTCTCCTTCGGCACCAACGACCTGACCCAGATGACGTGGGGCTTCTCCCGCGACGACGTGGAAGGGGCGTTCTTCAGCCGCTACATCCAGCTCGGCATCTTCGGGGTGTCGCCGTTCGAGACGATCGACCGGGACGGCGTGGGCCGGCTGGTCCGCCTCGCCGTCGAAGAGGGCCGGGCCACCCGGCCGGATCTCCAGGTCGGGGTCTGCGGTGAGCACGGCGGCGACCCGGACTCGGTGCACTTCTTCCACGACGCGGGCCTGGACTACGTGTCCTGCTCCCCGTTCCGGGTGCCGGTCGCCCGGCTGGAGGCCGGCCGCGCCGAGGTCGAGTCCGAGCGGGCCGCCGCGGGCAGCGGGGGCGGTAGCGACACCAGGTGAGCTGACGTCCGAGACACAGAGCTGCGAGCTGGTCTGGGGCGAGACCGGTTACGACGCGCACGCCGCGGCCCGCTGGGTAGCTGAACCGCCCAAGCGGGCCGGGCGGAGCGCGTTCGAGCGTGACCGGGCGCGTGTCCTGCACAGCGCGTCGCTGCGCCGCCTGGCGGCGAAGACGCAGGTGGTAGCGGTCGGGCTCGCCGACTTCCCGCGGACCCGGCTCACCCACACGCTGGAGTGCGCGCAGATTGGCCGGGGTATCGGCGCGGCGATCGGGTGCGACCCCGACCTGGTGGAGACCGCGTGCCTGGCGCACGACATCGGCCACCCGCCGTTCGGCCACAACGGTGAGATGGCGCTCGCGGAACTGGCCGCAAGCTGCGGCGGGTTCGAGGGCAACGCGCAGACCCTGCGCCTGCTGACCCGGCTGGAGACCAAGGTGCTGGGCGCGGGCCTGAACCTGACCCGCGCCTCCCTGGACGCCACGCTGAAGTATCCGTGGCCGGCCCCGCCCAGCGGCGCCGCGGTGGTGCCGGACGGGCTGCCGATCGGCGACGCCCCCGCCCCGGCCAAGTTCAACTACTACGCCGACGACGCACCCGCCTTCGAGTGGATCCGCTGCGGCGCGCCGGCCCGTCGCCGCTGTCTGGAAGCGCAGGTCATGGACTGGGCCGACGATGTGGCCTATTCGGTGCACGACGTGGAAGATGGCCTGCACGCCGGGCTCATCACGCTGGCGTACCTTCAGGATCCAGCCGAACGGGACCTGGTCGCTCAGATCGCCCAGCGATACTACGTCCCGCCCGGCTGGGTGACGACGGCCGAACTACGCGAGGTGTTCGACAACCTGATGGCCCTGGGCTACTGGCCGAAGAGCTTCGACGGCGGCCCCGGTGCCCTCGCCGCGCTGAAGAACCTGACCAGCGAGCTGGTCGGCCGGTTCTGCGTCGCGGCCCAGGAGGCCACCCGCGCCGCCTGCGGGGCGGCCGGGCCGGGGGCGCGGCTGACCCGGTACACGTGTGACGTGGTGGTGCCGCGCACCCAGCGGCTGGAGTGCGCCCTGCTCAAGGCGGTCGCGGCGCGTTACGTCATGACCCGGGAGGGGGCGGCCGCGGCGCAGGCCCGCGAGCGCGACCTGATCGCTGAGCTCGCGGCCACCGTGCACATCGCCGCGCCCCGGACGCTCGACCCGTTGTTCCGGCCGGCCTGGGAGGAAGCGCCCTCCGACGCCGCGCGGCGCCGGGTCGTGATCGACCAGATCGCCTCGCTCACTGACACCTCCGCCATCGCCTGGCACCGCCACCTGTGCGCGGCGGCCGCCCGTTCGTGACCGCGCAGCTGGTCAGCGCCACAGTGCCGCGACCGGCTGCACGTTCGCCGCGTTCACGTAGCAAACGATGACGCCGCCGCCGTTGATCCCCTGGGCCCAGCCGCCCTCGTCACCGGATGGTTCGGCCAGCAGCGCGATGGCAACTGCGCGTCCCAGGCGACCGGGTGGCGGCCCGGTCCCGCTCCGGCCCGCCCGCCACCCGGCCGCGCCGCCCGCGCTTACCCGGGACGGCGCGGCCCGCGGCTGGTCACGTCCAGAGCGCGGCGATCGAGGTGCCGCTGGGCGGATTCACGTAGCCGGCGATCACGCCGCTGTCATTGATCGCCTGCGCCCAGCTGCCGGTATCGACGGATGGCACGCCGAGCTTGACGATGGTCCCGCCCGCCGTCCAGCGGACCGCGTAGAAACTGCCGGCCCCGGTGTCCGATGCCCCCACGATGACCCCGGCGTTGTTGATCGCCTGCGCGCTGCTGTAGTTGCCACCGGGCAGCGTGCCGAGCTCGGCGGGGGTGCCGCTGGCGGCCCAGCGCACGGCATGGGCTTGGCTCGCGGTGACGTTGTACTGCCCGACGATCACGCCCGCGTTGCTGATGCCGTTGGCGTCGCTGGACCCGCCGTTGGGCGAGGTCAGCCCGGTGGCCACGCCGGCCGGGCTCCACTTGGTGGCCTGCGAAGGGCCGCCCACGGCGTAGGAGTCGCCCGCGATGGCGCCATTGGCGTTGACGGCCGCCCCGCTGCTTGACGCCGTGGTCCAGCCCGGGGCGGTGCCGAGGTCGGTGACGGTTCCGTCCGGGCTCCACCGCACCGCGTGGAACACCTTGGCGCGGATGGGGGCGTAGCCAGTGACCACGCCCGCGTCGTTGATCGCGACCGCGTACGCGTTGGGGTGGCCCGGCAGCGCGCCCAGGTCGGTGACGGTGCCGTCGGGTGACCAGCGCAGGGCACGGGTGTCGCCGGCCGCGTTGTCTCCGTCACCGACGATGTAGCCGGCGTTGTTGATGCCGAGTGCCTCGCTGTAGGTGCCGCCGGGCAGGGTGCCCAGGTCGGTGATGGCGTGGCTGGCGGACCAGCGCACGGCGTGCTCCGCCCCGCCGGCTGTGTCCGCCGTGCCCGCTACGACGCCGTGGTCGTTGATCGCGTTGGCCAGGCTGTAGGTGCCGCCGGGCAGCGTGCCCAGCGTCACGATGGTGACCGCGGCGCTGGCGTCCGCGTTCGTGGCTGCCCCGGCGGTGGCGGGTACCCCGGCCAGCCCGAGGGTGACCAATGCCGCTATTCCCGCTGGTATTAATCTCCCGTAAATCCCCATTAGGCCACTTAACATGACCTTCCGGATCACGCGCAAGGGCCGGTCCGGCCCGCCTCGCCGCCGTCAGCGTTGTCATTTCCAGGCGAAGACGGGCTGCTCGAAGTGGGCCACCCGGGTCCCGGCGCCGTGCAGGGCGACCTGGCAGAACTGGTAGATGATCGCCGCGGTCGGGGCGTGCAGGTAGCCGCCGAGCAGCGGCAGCCGGATGACGGGGAACTCGGACTCGGGGATGGTGATCAGCCGCGGCGGCACATCGAAGTCGGCCAGCGGGATCACGTGGATCTGGGCCACCTCGGTGGCGGGCCCGTTCATTGCCGCGCTGCCTGGGCCGCCCCAGACGACGACCGGGGATATCACGTATCCCGACCGGCTGACGTAGTCGTCCAGCACCCCGAGCACGTCGTCCGCCGTGACCTCGACGCCCGTCTCCTCGCGCAGCTCGCGCCGGGCGGCGTCCTCGATCGATTCGCCCGGGTCGCGGCCGCCGCCGGGCAGCGCCCACTGCCCGGCGTGGTTGCGCAGGCCGGCCGCCCGCCGGGTGATCAGCAGGGACGGCACCCCGGCCGCGAGCACGACGCACACCGCAACGGACGCCGCCTTCAGGCCCTCGCCCTGGGCCACGTGACGGCGGAAACCAGTGATATTCGCCGCCATCGCCGGCCGGTCCCGGGCCGGGCCGGAAGTCACCATCGCGCAGCGTCCTTTCTGCCGTCCGGGCCGTCCGGGTCCTGCGGGCCGTCCGGGTCCTGCGGGCCGTCCGGGTCCTGCGGGCCGTCCGGGTCCTGCGGG
>JBEKCN010000009.1:0-12810 GCA_050014855.1 Streptosporangiaceae bacterium
GCGACCGGCACGTCCCACCAGCTTTCCGAGGACGGGACCGGCGCGAGCGGGTCGGTCTCGATGTAGACGACGGTGGTGCGGGACGCCTCCCGGGCCTTGCCCAGCGCCATCCGGAACTCCTCCATCGTCCGGGTCCGTAGCACGTCCGCGCCCAGGCTCTCGGCGTTGGCGGCCAGGTCCACCGGCAGGTAGCCGCCGTCCAGCATCCCGGAGCCGGCGTCGCGGTACCGGTACCGCGTGCCGAAGCGCTGTGAGCCGAGGCTCTCCGACAGCGAGCCGATGCTGGCGAACCCGCGGTTGTCGATCAGCACGATGACGAGCTTGATGCCCTCGGACACGGCGGTGACGATCTCCTGGGACATCATCAGGTAGGAGCCGTCGCCGACCATCGCGACGACCTCCCGGTCAGGGGCCGCCATCTTGATGCCGAGCGCGCCGGCGATCTCGTATCCCATGCAGGAGTAGCCGTACTCGACGTGGTACTGCTTCGGGTCGGTGGCCCGCCACAGCATCTGCAGGTCGCCGGGCAGGCTGCCGGCCGCCTGGACCACCACGTCCCTGGGCCCGATGATCTCGTTGACCGCGCCGATGACCTCGGTCTGCGCGGGCAGCGGCTCGTGCCCGAGGTGGTAGGCCTGGTCGGTGACCGTGGCCCAGTCCGCGGTCATCCGCTGGAAGCGGGCGGTGTAGCCGGCCTCGACGTGGTACCCGTCCAGGGCGGCGAGCAGGGCCTCCAGCCCGCGGCGCGCGTCCGCGACGACCGCGGTCCCGGCCTCCTTGACGGCGTCGAAGGAGGCGACGTTCAGGTTGACGAAGCGGACCGCCGGGTTGCCGAACGCCGTGCGGGACGCGGTGGTGAAGTCGCTGTACCGGGTGCCCACCCCGAGGATGACGTCGGCCTCGGCCGCCAGCGCGTTGGCCGGCGCGGAGCCGGTCGCGCCGACCCCGCCCACCGCCTGCGGGTGGTCCCAGCGCAGCGCCCCCTTGCCGGCCTGGGTGTCGGCGACCGGGATGCCGGTCTCCTCGGCCAGCCGCCGCAGCGCGTCCTGCGCCCCGGAGTACAGCACCCCGCCGCCGGAGATGATCAGCGGCCGTCGGGCGCCGCGGATGATGCTGGCCCCCCGCGCGATCGCTTCTGGTTCCGGAACGGGCCTGGCCACCGGCCACACCCGGACGCGGAATAGGTCCGCGGGCCAGTCGAAAGCCTCCGCCTGGACGTCCTGCGGCAGCGCGAGGGTCACCGCGCCGGTCTCGGCCGGGTCGGTCAGCACGCGCATCGCAGCCAGCAGCGCGGACGGCAGTTGCTCGGGGCGCCAGATGCGGTCGAAGAACCGGGACACCGGCCGGAACGCGTCGTTGACCGAGACGTCGGCCGAACGCGGGTCCTCCAGTTCCTGCAGCACCGGGCTGGCCACCCGGGTGGCGAAGATGTCGCTGGGCAGCAGGAGCACCGGTATCCGGTTGATCGTGGCCAGCGCCGCCCCGGTGACCATGTTGGTGGAGCCGGGCCCGATCGAGGCCGTGCAGGCCAGCGCCTGGAGCCGGTTGCGCATCCGGGCGAATCCGGTCGCCGCGTGTACCATGGCCTGCTCGTTGCGGGCCAGGTAGTACGGCAGCCCGCCCCCGCCGCTGAGCTGTTCCTCCAGCAGGGCCTGGCCGACCCCGGCGACGTTGCCGTGGCCGAAGATGCCGAAGCAGCCGGGGATCAGCCGCTGCCGCTCCCCGTCCCGCTCGCTGTACTGCCGGGTCAGGAACCGGACGAGGGCCTGGGCCACCGTCAGCCGAACAGTATCCATGTGGCCGCCTCCGGCAGCGCTGTTCATCGGGCCGCCTCCGGCAGCGCTGTTCATCGGGCCGCCTCCGGCAGCGCTGTTCACTGGGCGCCTCCCGGCTGGGTCATTGGCAGCCGCGGGTCGATCGTGGTCCCGGGCCAGGCGGCCCGCACCCACGCGTGCGCCGGGTCGTCGCAGAACCGCCAGACGCGTTCCCCCGGGCCGCCCATCACGTTCAGGTAGTACAGGTCGTAGCCGGGCGCGGCCATCGACGGGCCGTGGTACCCGTAGGGGATGAGTACCACGTCGCCCGTGCCGACCTCGGCGCACACGTCGATCTGGCGGTCCGGGCCGGAGCTGTACACCCGCTGGTAGCCCGGGCCATCCCGGGCCACCTCGAAGTAGTAGATCTCCTCCAGCTGGGACTCGTCCGCGGTCTGCTGGTCGTGCTTGTGTGGGGGATAGGACGACCAGTTACCGCCGGGGGTCAGCACCTCCACGGCGATCAGCCGGTCGGCGCCGAACGCCTCCGGCGCGCAGAAGTTGTTCACCTGCCGGCTGGCCGATCCGCTGCCGCGCAGCTCGACCGGGACGTCCGCGGCGGCGACGTACCGGGCCGCCAGCCGCCGGCTGGCCCGGGCCGAAGGCAGCGCGAACCGGCCCCCGTCGGCCGAGGTGATCAGCGCGTCCGTGTCGCGCGGCAGGTAGGCGAAGTCGCTGACCCGGTCGAAGACGTCGCGGCGCCCGTGCAGCGCGAAGTGCTGGCCGTCGCAGTCCACGGTGGCCGCTCCGGACAGCGGCAGGACGATGACCTCGTCCGGCCCGGTGGCCAGCTCGACCTTGCCGCCAGCGTCCAGCTCGACGATGCGCAGCCCGCTGTAGGCCCAGCCTGCCGCCTCGGGCGTGATCTTGGTCAGGTACGGCCCGGCGGCCGTGGTGCCCCGTCGCACCAGGAGAGACAGTCCGGTCACAACATCTCCACCACGGCGTCGACGGCGGCGGCGACGTTGTCGTCCGGCGGGAAGAGCAGCGAGCGTCCGATGACGAACCCCCTCACAGTGGGCAGTTCCAGGGTCTTGCGCCAGGCCGCCATGACCGCGTTCTGGTCCGGCGAGACCTCCCCGCCCAGGATGAGCGCGGGCAGCGTGGAGGCGGCCATGACGCGCTCCATGTCCTCCACGTAGGGCACCTTCAGCCAGGTGTAGGCCGACGTGTTACCCAGCCCCGAGGCGACCGTGATAGCGCGGATCATGGCCTCCGGGGCGAGGTCGTTGCGGATCTTCCCGTCCACCCGGTGGGAGATGAAGGGCTCGATCATCGCGATCAGGCGGCGCTGGGCCAGGTCGCTCACGGCCCCGGCGCACGCTTGCAGGGTGGCCACCGTGGCCGGGTCCTCCGGGTCGATCCGGCGAGCCCGCAGCCGGTGCGCCGCGGCCGCCGCGATCGCCTGCGGCCGGTGTGTCCGACCCGGACAGGAACGCCGGATCCGGCGGGGTCATGTCCCGCAGCGAGGTGCGGAACAGGTACACCTCGCCCAGGCCGCCCGCCCGGATCCGCTCCGTGGCCGCGGCCCAGTCGGGGTCGAACCGGCGGTGGAAGCCCACCTGGAAGGTGACTCCCGCCGCCTCCGCCGCCGCGATCGCGTCCAGCGCCGCCTGCCGGTCCAGCGAGACCGGCTTCTCGCAGAAGATGTGCTTGCCGGCCCGGCTGGCCCGGATGCTGAGCTCGGCGTGCGTACCGGTCGGCGTGGCGATGACCACGGCGTCGATCGCGCCGTCGGCCAGCATGCCGTCGTAGCTCCTGGCCCAGGGCACCTCGAACCGCTCGGCCACGCGGCGCCCGCGGTCGGCGTCGGCGTCGAAGACACAGGCGAGCTGGGCCGCGGGGCACCGGGCGGACAGGCTGGCGGCGTGGATCTGCCCCATGCGGCCCGCGCCCGCCAGCCCGATCCGGATCCGTTGTGTCATGGCGGTGGGTTACCCGTGCTGGGCTCGTGCGACGCGGTGCCGAGCTCTTCCGCATCCTCCTCCAGTTCGGCCGCCGCGCTGGCCGCGGCGCCACCGGCCGATTCGAGCTCGTGGCTGAGCGCCTCCAGTTCGTTGCCGCCGGCCATCAGACCGGTCAGCTCGTCCCGGGTGACCTGGCTCTTCTCGTCGATCAGCCGGCCGTGATCGTCGTAGGCGGGGTCTCACCGAGCGCCCGGGCTTCAGCGGCCTGCCCGTCCCGGCGGGATCGTGTTGATGATCTGCTGAAGGAACTGCCCTGACGGTCGGTAGCGGGGGAGACCTGTCATGGGGCGCCACCATATCCAGCGGGTTAAGGAGCCAGCCGAGGAACTGTCAGCGGTTACGCAGTTCGCGCCATATTTCGCCAGCGTCGGTCGATATCAGGCAGCAGGGGCTGCGGCCGTCGCGGCTGAGGAGTTCGTAGCGGGCTGGTTCGCCGTCATGCTGGATGATGTTGACGATGTACTGGGGAAAGGCGGCGCGTAGTGCAGCGGCCTGAACAGCGACGGCCGACGGGGGCGGCGGCCGGAAGTCGGGGGCGTTCACTGGCTTTTCCGTTCTGCGTAGTCGTTGCTGCACGCCCCCGGGCCGCCAGCATGGGGTGCTGGCCCGTTGCCGCCTCAGTGACGGCCAGATGGCCTTCTGGCCGAATATCCGAAGTGCTGCCCGGGGGTTGGTGGGGTCGGCGACTGCTTACTTGCCGTCTGCCTCGACCAGGCGCTCGACGAGTTCATCGACGTTGCCCGTCTTGGGCAGGTCCCGCTTAACGAGCAGATCGCTCAGCTCGGCCTTGGTCATGCCCTCATAGCGGGCGCGGGCCTTCTCGTGTGCCTGCCTGGCGTTCTGGCGCTCGATCCTGCGAGCCTCCCTGGCCAGCTCCTCCTGGGCCTTCTCGGCCTTCTCCGCCTGCTCGCTGGCGGCCCGCTCGAACGACTCGGCGCGCTCGCGCACGACCTCACCGGCCGACTCGGCGCGCTCGCGCATGACCTCACTGGCCGATGCCGCCCGCTCCCGGGCCGCACCCGACAGTGCGCCCATCGCCTGCGCCCACTCGACGGCGATGCTGCGGTTCATGGTCACGGCCCGCTGCACGAAATCGAAGTAGCGGTCTATCGCCGGGACCAGGTCGATCTGCGGCAGCAGCGCAGGAAGCCGGTCGGTCAGCTTCCCCACGCCCTGCGTCCAGAGCTCAGCGGCCCTTTCGGTCGCCTCGCTCGCTTGGCCGGCCGCTGCACTGTATTGCCTCGTTATGCTCGGCATATCACACCTCCTGAATGGTCGGATCAGATCCTAGGTGATCGGATCAGACGTGCTAAGTATATCAAGCAGTTGCGCTTACTTTAAGTCCCGGCCCGGGTACGCGCTGCAGCCTGCCGCTTCCAGTGCGGGATGCTGCTCATGAGAGCTAGCGAGTCGCTGTAGGGCAGACTCGGTGCCGGGCGTAGAGTCGCCGTCGTGGTGGATGACTGGGTCGTGGCAGATGACTGGCGGGTGACCGTCAGATTCCGTGCTGAGGCCGACGCTCAGCGGGCAGTCCAGTCCTTTCGCGAGCACGAACGGCAAGACGACGTCCGCCGTCAGCTTGGTCACCGCGTCGTGATGTCCGTCGATGGTCCCACCGTCTTCCTTTATGCCGGTACCGAGGGCGCCGCCCGCGAGGCCGACCGGGTGGTGCGCGAGGTGCTAGCGCAGCGACAGCTGACCGCCGAGTTCACGCTCGACCGCTGGCATCCGCTGGAAGAGGAGTGGGAGGACGCGAGCGTCCCAATGCCGGATACTGCCGAGCAGCGGGCGGCGGAGCACCGGCACCTGATGGATGCTGAGACGCAGGAGTCCCTCGCGGCCGGGCAGGCAGGCTGGGAAGTGCGCGTCGAGCTGCGGTCGCATCGTCAGGCGGTCGAACTCGCTGCGCGGCTGCAAGCGGAGGGCCGCCCGGTCATCCGGCGCTGGAAATACCTCGTGCTGGGGGCGAACAACGAGGACGACGCGACCGCCCTGGCCGAGGCGATCCGGCAGGAGAGTCCGGCGAAGGCGTCCGTCCATGCCGAGGCGGTCCCGTTTGTCCAGTTCGCGGCCAGCCACCCGGGAGCCTGAGGACTGCCCTGCCGGAGGTTCCGCAGCGCGGGCTCGTCCTCTCTCGCCGGTAACTCCCCGGCAGCGACCCTGACCCGGGTAATGGCCCCATCACCGAGCCTCCTACTGTGGTAATGGCGCCGTCACCGAGCCTCCTACCATGGTAATGGCGCCGTCACCGAGCCTCCTACCGAGGTGATGGCGCCATCACTGAGCCTCGGGTGGGGTAATGGTGCAATTGGCGCGCGCCTGGTACCCGGTAGCGCCAGCTCATCGGGGCGTCCGGATCGAAGCCGTAGCCACACCAGTAATGGCCGCTGAAGTGCCGGACTGGGCCGAGGGTGCCCGCGGTCACCTGCTCGCCGGACCGGACAGCCAGCCTGCTTGCCCGGCGGCGCAGCCGCCACCTCGGCGTGACCATGGACGTGCGGAATACCTTCCACGCCGAGCTCGTCGCGGACATCGACGCGGCCGCCACCCGGCTCGGCTATGACCTGGTGCTCGGCGCGGCCACGCCGACCCGGGACCAGCAGCGCGCGGCCGAGATCCTGCTCGACTTCCGCTGCGAGGCGCTCATCCTGCTCGGCCCAGAAGACCAGGCCGACTGGCTTGGCGCCCTTGGCTACGGGCTTCCCGTCGTGGTCATCGGCCGCCGGATGGGCCCAGCCGGCGTGGGCGTCGACGTGGTCCGTGCCCCCGACGACCAGGGCGTGGGCCAGGCGGTCAGCCACCTCACCAGCCTCGGGCACCGCGACATCGCTTTCGTGGACGGCGGCCAGGGTGCGATCGCGTCCGACCGCCGCCAGGGCTACCGCCAGGCCATGCGCCGGCACGTCCTCGCGGCCCGGGTCATTCCCGGTGACCACACCGAGGAAGCGGGCATCCGCGCGCAGTTCTCAGCGGTCACAGTGATTACACGGAGGAGCCAAAGAGCCAGCCGCATCCCGCGCCTCGCCTACGCCGCGGTGACCGCTTGGGGGCGGCAGCTGATGAACGACTGACCGGATGTTCCAGGTGTCGGGGCCCCATTCGCGGGTAGCGTCCCCGGCACGGGCCACAGGGTACCTAAGGTGATCAGCGCGGGCAGGTGCCGCGTGAGGAAGGACAGTCGTGAGGGCATCGTGCGTGCGGGAGCACGGCCGATGACCCCCGCCTCGGTTACGGCCCGCCCGCACCACGCGGCGGCGTTCTACGATTCCGACGAGGATCTGCGGGGCCGCGTTCTCGGCTTCCTGCGCTCCGGCCTGCGGGGCGGTGAAGCCGTAGTGGCGATCGTGTCCCAGCGTGCCGAGAAGAACGTCGCCGCCGCGCTCGGCGACGAGGCGGTCGGCATCCGCTGGAGCCTGCCGGGCACGAGTTATCAGCACCTCGGCCGGGCGTCCGAGGCGATCCGGGCCTACCTGGCCGGCCGGCGGGCGGCGGGCGCCCCGACCCGGTTGCTGACGGAGGGTGAGGTCGACGGCAGCGGCCGGGGCCGGTTGGCCGCCCACCTGCGCTCCGAGATGGCGGCCACCCAGCTGTACGGCGGCTACGGGTTCCCGTGGGTGTGCCTGTACGACCGCCGCCGGTACTCTCCGGAGGTGCTGGCCGGCGTGGCCCAGGTCCATCCGCAGATGGTGGGTACGGACGGGATCACGACCGGGAACGCCGACTACGCTGAGCCGGTTACCTACCTGTCAGCCCATCCCCGCCCGGTCTCCGTGACCCCGGCCCGGGTGTCCCTGGACCTGAGCCTGACCGAGATCGGGGACCTCGTGCCGGCCCGTCACCGGGTCGGCGACGTCGCGCAGGTACTCGGGCTGACCGCGGCGGACTCGTGCATCGTCGAGGTCGCCGCGGGCGAGTTCATCGCCAGCGCGTTCCGTCATGGCATCATGCCCGGCCGGGTCCGGGTCTGGCGCGGGCACGGGGCCGTGTTCGTCCGGGTCGACTCCAGCGGCCCCGGGGCTGCGGTCACCACCGCCGGGTTCCAGCCGCCCGATCTGGCCGCCGGCTCGGGGGCGGGCCTATGGGTCGCCCGGCAGCTCGCCGACGTGGTGCACGTCGAGAGCCGATCCGACGGCACCATCGTTGAGCTGCAGTTTCCGCTATCGTAGGTGGTAGTGCCGAAGCGACGGGTCTTGGCCATTCGGACGCGATCCAGCACGAACGGTTCCAGCATCAGTATTCCCACTCCGATACGAGCTGGCCGAGCAGGACCTCGTCGGCGAACGCGCCGTTGACCCAGGCCGACTGGCGCAGTGCGCCCTCTCTGGTGAAGCCGGCGCCGGCCGCGGCCCGGAGCATCGCCTCGTTGTCGGCCAGCGTCTCCACCTGCAGCCGGTGCAGGCCGCGGATCTCGAACCCGTAACGGCATAGCACCCGCACGGTGTCGGTGCCGAGGCCCCGGCCACGAAACGACGGCCGCAGTGAGATCCCGACGTGCCCGATGCGGTTGTGAGTGTCGACCCCCCACAGCGGCGCGTCCCCGGCCAGTTCCTCGCTGGCCAGCTCGACCACCGAGAAGTGCGCCGGATCAGCGGCCGGGTCGGTGATCCGGTACGAAGACGCCGTCGATCCGGGCGGGATGGGCCGCCAAGGCCGCGAGTCGCCCCGGCCGTAGGTGACCACGTCATCGTGCAGTTCGGCGTCCAGGATCGGGATGTCGCTTTCCCGCCGGGCCCGCAGCGCCACTACCTCACCAGTAAGCATGCCGCCGTTCATACCGGTTCGGTGGCCGCCGATCAACCCGATTTGCCGTCGCTGCCGGTCCCGCGCCGGCGTGCCTTCCAGGATGCTGAACGGGCCCTGGTGCGGGCTCGCACCCGCTGGAAGCGGGTCACGGGCTAGCGCTCATCCTCGTCCCAGCCGCCGGGTAGTCCACCAGGTCCCAGGGCAGGTCGTCGATCAGCCCGTTCGCGGTCCCGGCGATCATGAACCGGCGGTTCGGGAACGTCGGCCTCAGGCAGGAGCAGAACCAGTGGTCGGCTACCGGGAAGGTGCGGGCCAGCCCGTAGCAGAACGGCAGGTCCTGCCCGGCGGTCAGCCACGCAGTTCCTACCGGCTGAGCGCCGCCTGACCGGCCGGCCCGGGGCCCCGGCCGACCATGCTCGGCAGCAGGTCGTTGCCGGCCCCGCCGGAACGCTCGCTACCTTGGTGAATGCGGCCGCCGGGGGGGAAGCAGGTTCTGCGCGCGCTCGGTGCTCCGGGGCGGGGCTGGCCGCCGCCTGGATATGGCCGGGATGAGGGGAGCTGAGCTGATGCCCGCCGTACTGTGGTTTCGCCGCGACCTGCGCCTGGGTGATCATCCGGCGCTGCTGGCCGCCGCCGAGGAGGGACCCGTGGTGGGCCTCTTCGTACTGGACGACGCGCTGCGCCGGCCGTCCGGGCCGCCGCGCATCGCGTTCCTGTACCGGACGCTGCGCGCCCTCGATGAGCAGCTGCGTGCGCACGGCGGGGCGCTCACGGTCCGGCTCGGCAAGCCGGAGAACGTGGTCCCCGCGGTCGCGCGCGAAGGCGGTGCCTCCTCGGTGCACATCAGCGCGGACTTCGCCCCCTACGGCGCGGCCCGCGACGAGCGGGTCGCCGCGGCGCTGGGGGACACCCCGCTGGTGCGGACCGGATCGCCCTACGCGGTAGCCCCAGGGCGGGTGACCAAGGGGGACGGGACGCCGTTCAGGGTGTACACGGCGTTCTACAACGCCTGGACCGAGCATGGCTGGAGCAAGCCCGCGGCGTCCGGCCCGCGCGACGTCAGCTGGCGGGCCCTGGACGGCACCGGCATCCCGAACGACCCGGACCTGCCCGCCGGGCTGACCCTCCCGGAGGCGGGGGAGGCCGCCGCGCTGGCGGCCTGGCGCCGGTTCCGCCGGGGTGGCCTGGCCGGCTACCCGAAGGAACGCGACCGGCCCGACCTGGACCACACGTCGCGGATGTCGCCGTACCTCAAGTTCGGCTCGATTCACCCGCGCACGATCCTGGCCGGCATCGGGCCGGGGGACTCGGTCTACCGGCGGGAGATCGCCTGGCGGGAGTACTACGCGGCGGTCCTGCATTTCTGGCCGGAGAGCGCCCGCGAGTACTTCCAGCCGGCCATGGCCAAGATGCCGTACGTGACCGGTAAGGCCGCCGACGACGCCCTGGCCGCCTGGGCCGCGGGCCGGACCGGCTACCCGATCGTGGACGCCGGCATGCGGCAACTGCTCGCCGAAGGCTGGATCCACAACCGGGTCCGGATGATCGTGGCCTCGTTCCTGGTCAAAGACCTGCACATCGAGTGGGCCTACGGCGCCCGGCACTTCATGCGCCACCTGGTCGACGGCGACCTGGCCAGCAACCAGCACGGCTGGCAGTGGGCGGCGGGCACCGGCACCGACGCGGCGCCCTACTTCCGGATCTTCAACCCGGTCACCCAGGGCGCCAAGTTCGACCCCGACGGGGCCTACATCCGCCGCTACGTCCCCGAGCTGGCTGGCTTGCCGGGCCGCGAGATCCACGAGCCGTGGCTACGCCAGGACGGCCTGCCGGACGGCTACCCGGAGCGGATCGTGGACCACGCGAAAGAGCGCAACGAGTCGCTCGCGGCCTACCAGTCCCTGCGCGACCGCTCCTGACCACTGGTCAAGCCGAAGGCCCGGACACCCGAGGTGCCCGGGCCCGGTATTTCCCGATACGGGACAGCTCCGGCTACAGCCGGAAGCCGGAGAATATGCCGCCGTGGAGCAGCATCAAGCTGTGGTGGAACGCGAGAAACAACACCTGTAAACACCCCGCATAGCCATTGGGGCCCGCAGGCCCCTTGCCATAGCCAGCCCAGACGGCCGGCCGCCGTCATCATGGCTGATGACGTATTGGCTTACGGCAGTCATTCGATTACGAGACGTTAAAAGACGCGGGCGTGGCGCATCAGGCCAGGTCAGGGATGAATGGCGCCGATGGCCGCATCCCGGCCAGGGCCGCCCGCTCAGCGCGCGCCGGCCGCTTCCTCGGCCAGCTTGCCGCCACGCGAGGAGATGTCGGCCAGCTGGTCGTCCACCCACCGGTGCACGTCGTGGGTCTGGACATAGGCGGCCATCTCGGCGATGGCCGCGCGGCGGACCTCGGCCGGCTGCCGCAGCCCGCGCTCGATGCGGTACGACAGCCCCTCGATGTCGAACGGGTTGCAGAGGACGGCCTGCGGCAGCTCGCCCGACGCGCCGGTGAACTCACTGAGCACCAGCACCCCGTCCTCCCCGCGTGCCTGCTGGACGGTCACGTACTCCTTGCAGACCAGGTTCATGCCGTCGATTAGGGGGGTGACGAGCAGGGCGTCGGCCGCCGCGTAGTAGGCGGTGAGCTGCTGCTGGGTCAGGCCCCGGTACAGGTAGTGCACGGGAACGTCGTTGCCGGGCTGGGTGAACCGCCCGTTGATCCGCCCGATGTTCTGCTCGACGGAGGCGCGCAGCTGGCGGTACTCCCGCACGTTGTCCCGGCTGGGCACGGCGATCTGCAGAAAGGCGAGGCTGGTCCGGTACTCGGGGGTGCGCTCCAGCAGCATCTCCACGGCCAGCAGCCGTTCCACGATGCCCTTGGTGTAGTCGAGGCGGTCGACTCCGAGCAGCAGGGTGCGGCCGGCGAACTGGTCGATCAGCGCGGCCACGTCGGCGTCGGTCTCCGGCGCGGTGGCGTGCTGGATGAAGTCGGCCGCGTCGATCGAGATGGGTGCGGCGAGGGTCTCCACCAGCCGGCCGTCGGGCAGCGCGATCGCCGTCCCGCGCACCTCGATGCCCGAGCCGGACAGCAGCCGCCCGCAGGCCTCTACGAAGTTGCTGCGGTACCGCTCGGTGTGGAAGGACACCACGTCCGCCCCCAGCAGCCCGACCAGGATCTGCTCCCGCCATGGCAGCCGGGCGAAGATGTCCGACGGCGGCCAGGGCACGTGCAGGAAGAACCCGATCGGCTGCTCCGGCCGCCGCCCGCGGATGAGCTGGGGGACCAGCATCAGGTGGTAGTCGTGTACCCAGGCGAGCGCGTCCGGCTGCTCGGCCAGTGCCGCCAGCGCCCGGTCGGCGAACACCGCGTTCACGTCCCGGTAGGTGTACCACCAGGACCGCTCGAAGCGGGGCTTCTCGATCGCGTCGTGCAGCAGTGGCCACAGCGTCGTGTTTGCGAAACCGTGGTAGTAGTTGCGGATCTGGGCGGCGGACAGGCTGACCGGCTGCAGCCGCACGCCGGAGTCCGGCAGCGTCGGTGGCATGCCCTTGGTGCCGCCGTCCCAGCCGACCCAGGCGCCGGAGTGCGCGGCCATGACCGGGCGCAGGGCGGTCACCAGGCCGCCCGGCGACAGCTCCCAGCCGTCGTCGCCGTGCTGCACCGGGAGCCGGTTGGCCACGGCTACCACCGGCTGGTCGTCCACGCTGACCTCAGTCACCGCGTTACCCTACCGCGTGCGGGTCACTGGCCGCGAGTCACCGATGGCCGGGCCAGGCGGCCGCCCGGGCCGCCGCCCGGCGCCGCTTCGTGGCCCATGCGCCACGCCGGATCCGGACGTGCTTCGTGGCCCATGCGCCACGCCGGATCCGGACGTACCGTGCGGCCCATGCCGCATCCGCGCACGGCATGGTGTTAAATAGCCGTGGTTGTCGTCGAAGTTCGTTGTCCGTGCCACGGTGCTTGCGAATTTGACAGCGGGCGCCACATAACCCTCATGGAGCCAATCCTTCGAGGCCGGCGGTCGCAGCAGCCCGGGGACACACAAGTGGACCCGAAGATCGCAGTAGGAGATTGGGAATGGCAGAGGGAACCGTTAAGTGGTTCAACGCTGACAAGGGCTATGGCTTCATCGCACCAGACGACGGCTCCGCCGACGTCTTCGTGCACTTCTCGGCGATCCAGGCTGACGGCTACCGCAGCCTGCAGGAGAACCAGAGGGTCGAGTTCTCCGTCGGCCAGGGCAGCCGGGGCCCGCAGGCGGAGCAGGTGCGCCCCCTCTAACGAGCTTG